>DRTC01000642.1 GCA_011372345.1 Candidatus Cloacimonadota bacterium | reverse complement strand
CCAGGCTTTTTGATAAACCTTATTCTCCCATTCAGCAACTTTTGTGTTTTCGTTATTGGAAGAACAGTCTTTCAAATAATCGGAAAGCATTTTCCTGATCTTATTGATCAGCCAATCCTTTTTTCGATAGGCAAATCCTGGTGTAAAAGGAATTTTCTTATGAAAGAAAAATAATTCCTTTCTGGGAAAAAATATCATAGCTTTTATTGTAAAGACGATCAGAAATCCTGCTAACAAATTCCATAAAATAAAGAGAATCGCTTTTAGGAAAACCATCATTAAATCCTTATGAATTGAATATTTAATACTGAATATTTAATAATATTCATTTTTTTCTATCTATTATTTTCCCGTTTACTCTTTGTGTCTTTGAGCCTTCGTGGAAAACATCATACTTTATCCAAAATATGTCCCAATTTGTCTTTTTTGGTCTTTAAATAATGAACATTGTTTTTCTGAGGTTCAATCTCGATTTGAACTCTTTCTACAATTTGCAGATCGTAACCTTCAAGGGCAACTAATTTTCTTGGATTATTGGTCAGCAACCTGATCTTATGTAAACCAAGTTCTTTCAGAATTTGTGCTCCGATCCCATAATCCCGCATATCATCTTTAAATCCAAGTTCCAGATTTGCTTCAACCGTATCTTTGCCATGATCCTGCAGATGATATGCTTTCATCTTGTTCAGGAAACCAATTCCACGACCTTCCTGTTTCATATAAAGAATAACGCCTGTTCCTTCTTCCTCGATTTTTTGAAAGGAATATTCCAGCTGTTCACCACAATCGCATCTTGCTGAAAAAAGTGCATCTCCCGTCAAACATTCGGAATGAACTCTGACCAGTATATTTTCCTTCCCTGCAACTTCACCTTTTACCAAAGCAATATGATATTCATTGGAAACTTTACTCTGAAAGGAAATGATCTTAAAATCACCATATTTCGTTGGTAATTTCGCTTCGGAAACTCGCTCAACTAAAATTTCGTTTCTTCGACGATATTCGATCAAGTCCTTAATGGTTATCAGATGAAGATCATATTCTTTAGCGAACTCGGTCAATTCCGCTAATCTTGCCATTTCACCATCTTCTTTGATAATCTCACATAAAGCTCCAACTGGATTTAGTCCGGCAAGTGTTGTCAAATCTATAGTTGCTTCAGTATGACCTGTGCGTTTGAGAACTCCACCATCTTCCGCGATCAGAGGGAAAATATGTCCGGGACGAAGGAAATCTTTTGCCTTTGCTTCCTTGTTTGCTAATTCTCTGATCGTATTTGCTCTTTCTTTAGCGGATATTCCGGTTGTCGATGCTCTATGATCTACAGAAACGGTAAATTTTGTACCGTGAGTTTCAGTGTTTTCATCTGTCATTAATGGTATATTCAGTTCTTTTAATCTCTTTTCTGTCATGGGAACACAAAGCAATCCTTTTGCTTTTGTGATCATAAAATTTACCATTGGGGGAGTGATCAATTCCGCTGAACAGATCAAATCACCTTCATTTTCCCGATTCTCATCATCAACAACAACCACAAATTTTCCGTTTTTAAAATCTTCGATAGCTTCTTCGATCTTGGCGAATTTATATTTCATTTAAGCTCCGTTTTTTATCCGTGAATTACACGAATATACACTTATCTAT
>DRTC01000641.1 GCA_011372345.1 Candidatus Cloacimonadota bacterium | reverse complement strand
GACAATTATATACTTTTCCAATGAAATCAGAAATAATCTTCTTTACAAAAAAATTGATGTTAAGTTTTCGTATTTTCCAAAATATATTTTTAGGAGATTTTGAATAATGAAAATTGGATTTGATTTTCCTCAAGAACCAAGAAATACCGCTTTATATAAAGTCGAAGATTGGTATCAGCACCTGCTTGCTGAAAGATTAGAGAGAGAATATTTTCCCATAAAAAGAAGTAATTTCGGACAGTACAATATGGCTGTGAACTATCTGACTTCTGTTTTGGAAGAAGCGAAAGCTGTTGAGAAAGTTGCAATTTTTAATATCGATCACATGGCGCAAATCCAATTTACAGGCAGCGATGCAGCAAAACTGCTGAACCGGGTTCTTCCGGCAAATATTGAAAGTATGAAGATCGGGCAGTGCAAATATACTTTACTTTTGAAGGAGAACGGCGGAGTTATCGACGACCTGATCCTGATGCGTATTGCGCAAGATAATTTCATTCTCGTGATCAATGCCGGACACGATATTACTGATGAAGAAAAAGGGCTAATAGCAGATGTAGATGTGATCATGAGTTATAAGAAAGATGGGGAAGAAGTATATGCCGAAGATATTTCTGATAAACTGGTGAAGATCGATATTCAGGGGAAATATTCATATAAACTGGTTACGAAATTATTTGGGAATTCTGTCGTTAAGAATCGCCATAAACCGGTAAAGAATATGGGATTTTTCTCTTTCAATGAATTCGATTTTGAAGGACATCATTACATCATCAGCAGAACAGGCTACACGAACCGCTGGGGCTGGGAATTGTATGTTCCGGTCGAAGTTGCGGAAGAGCAATTCAAACGCATTGTTCTGGAAGCCTTAGATTTGGGAGGACTGGTTGTCGGACTTGGTGGAAGAGATGAAAATCGGATTTCTGCTGGAAATTTCGGTCTGCCTTTGAATGGCAGTGAATACGATCAATCTCATACTCCTATTAATTGTCCGCTATTCAATGCTGCCATCGATATGACAAAGGAAAATTTTGTTGGGAAGGATGCTCTTATAAAAGATCAAGATTCCAATAAAAGAATGATCCTTTTCATTACAGAAGGAATCGTTTCAGGCAGAGGAATTTATCTGGACGGAAAGAGGATCGGAACAGTGACTTCCAGCATCAATTCTCCCAATGTTTCTCTGGAGAAACGACAGTTCATCGGTTCCAGCCGGAAAGGTGTGAATGAAGAGAACGGAACTGCTGCTATCGGACTCGGCTGGATTTCGGAAAATCCTTTTGAAGTAGATTCGGAAGGAAAGGATGTTCTGATCAAAGATGAGAAAGCAATTCGGATTCGATTGGAGTTTTATCGTGAAGATGAAGATAAAAATCCGAAAGGAAAACCTGTTCTTGGTTATATTTCAGGTGATGGAGTGACTCCTGCAACTGCTTCCAGACCTTTGAAGTATATTCAGAACATCTGAAACTCGAGTTCAGAAGACGAAGCGAGACTGACTTGAGATGAAAGGGATTTATAAAAAAAAAGGGAATCGAAAGTTCGATTCCCTTTTAACTATTAAATATCTTACTTCTTTAATTTTCGATCAGGATCATTTTCTTTGTGGAAGAGAAATTCCCGGTATTCAGTTTATAAAAATAAATACCTGAGGAAACCTGTTTATTGTTGTTATCTTTTCCATTCCAGAAAGCTGAATGCTGTCCCTTATCAAGATTCTCATTAACGAGAGTTTTTACTTTCTGACCTTTGATATTATAAATATCGAGATTTGTTAATCCATCTTTATGCAGATAAAAATTGATCGTAGTGTAGGGATTGAATGGATTCGGGAAATTTCCATGAAGAGCTGTAGTTATTTCGGGGAAATCATAATTTTCAGCAGAAGTAAATTCACCGGTGAAGAAATCAAGATATTGTCCCATTAAATAACCTCTTAAATTCAAACCTTGACCATTTCCGAAAGCACCGATTATTGGAGATGAACAGATCGTCCGATAGACTTCTGTTATATTGGAAATTGCTCGAGTTTTATGGTCATTAGATTTTAAGATTGAAATTCCGCTGTCAGCAGTTAGTTCATCTATCATATAATGGGCATCACTGCCGCCAAAATAGTTAAAAGTTGTTCCACCTGCCACAGTGCCATTGATTCCTGTTAAGATATTTACTCCTTCAGTAGCACCAGTATGGACGAATTCTGTTCCAAAATAGGCAAAAAACGGATTATTATGATGACTATAGGCAACATCAGCACCTTCCATATAAACCGAACCACCTTGATCCATATAATCGATCAATTTTTGTTGGTTGCTGGAACTCACGGTTCCGGGAGGAGTGACACCTCAACCAACGCAATAGAGACCAAGTTCAACAAAAATAATATCGTATGCGGAAAGGTCATCAGGCAGGTTAGTTACATAATCGTAGGGAATACCATTTAGATCCAATGCTTCTTTGATACCTTCTTCGCAGCCTAAAATTGCTCCAGTATCGGGATGAGTGTAATGTGAATTATTGTCAGTATCAAAAACTAAAGCATTGATCGGAACTCCGGAATGAACTCGCAGATAATTATATCTTGATTCATTATTATCTTCGAATTCATCTCCATCGAGAATTACCAGACCGAAAAGCCCGGTATTTTCTATATCGGTTGGAGTCCAATCAAAATCAAAACTAACAGTCTCATAAGTTTCAAGTAATGTTGTTGAATGAACCGAACCTATCTCCAAGCCGCCATGCTTAAATAATTTTACAGTGTAATTATCCTGTGGTAATAAACCTGAATTCTTCACAGTTACGGACCAGTTTCCAGGCTGATTATTTTCTATAAAAGTAGGACCTGCAACATTCATAGCAGTCATATCATTATCAAATAAAGCATTAACAGAAACATCGAAGATATACCACCAGTTGAAGTTAAAAGTAGAAGCTCCATAACTTCTTAACTTTATTTGAATATCCTGACCTGCATAATCAACAAGGGGTAAATTCAGGTCAGAACCTGTTTCTGCACCCCAATTTCCATTTGTAATTTCATAAGACCACAAAACATAATTTTCTTCTCCGGAGATAATGGAAATTTCCATAACCTCATTAACCGGAGAATAAACATTGATGTGATGGTCAACAGTTAAATCTCCGACATTTTCCGGTAATGTGATGACCGGAGAGATCGCGGAAAGGTCATAGTTGGTGATAGATGGAGACCAGTATAATTGTAACATTCCGTTTTGAATGGACCAATTCTGATCTAATGTCCAGGTTCCGGGATTAGTATCGAAAGTCTCTTCCCAGAATACAGTTTGAGCATACACTGAATTAAAACAAATAAATAATCCAGCTAATAAAAAGAACAAAAAAATTCTTTTTCTCATTTTTACACCTCCTAGTATTATTTTTGTTAAATATGGATTCTGCAACTAGTGAAAAAGTCATTGCGAGGTATCTTACAAAGGAATTCTTGCGAAGCAATCTACTCCTCTAACTTAATGCGAAGCAAGAGATTGCTTCGTTTGTAACAGCAAGAAGAAAAACTCGCAAAGACATGTTTTTTGAATTCTGCTGAAAAACACTCAGTTATGCAGAACTCATTATTTTTGTTAAATATATTCTGCATTATCCGTTTCAATATAATACCATTTTGAATTTTGTTGTACCATATGTGACAACAAGAAAATTATTGGAGTTTGTGTCAATTTTTTTTTCATTTCATACTTAGTATCTGACCGAAAACTCTAATCGTTTTGATTTCTTTATCTTATGCATTTGGATTCTCAAATATTATCCGCAGAAAAAATATTTAATTCTTCACAAAAAAAACTTGTCAATAATGTAACTTATTATATTGTAGCAACTAAGATGTGCTTTCAAGATAAATATATTTTGATATAAAAATGCATATTTTTGAAAAACGATAAAATCTTCGAAGGAGAAAAGAATGCGTAAGTGTATCGAGGAGCAGTTAAGAATTGGTGAAGTCGATATAGAAGATATTCAATTAGATATGCGATCCCGTGATGAAATCCCCAAAATTTTATACGGTTTAATAGAGATTTACAAAAATGAAGAGATGAGGGAAAAGATTTTTGCGATTCTCAAAGAGGTAATTCCATCACACATAAGTCAAATAACTGGACGTCCGGGAATAAGTTTTTGGCAAATCTTCGTTCTCGGCAATATAAGACTGACTTGTAATATAGATTATGATAAACTTCAGGAATTAGCAAATCAGCACCAATCTATCAGACAAATGTTAGGTCACTCGATTTTTGATGATAAACAATATCCTTTGCAAACACTTAAAGATAATCTGATGTTATTCACGCCAGACATACTTGATCGCATCAATAAGGTCGTTGTAGAATTCGGGCGTCAAGTTGCCGGTGCAGATAAAGATGAAGATATTCATGCAAAATGTGATTCTTTTCCAGTGCCGACAAATGTTCATTTTCCCACAGATATTAGTTTGCTTTTTGATGCTCTCCGAAAAATCAT
>DRTC01000640.1 GCA_011372345.1 Candidatus Cloacimonadota bacterium | reverse complement strand
TCTAAAAAGGTCAAATTCAATAAAATTAGAAACCGTTAAAACGGTTAATACTTTTTCCTGTTTCATTGACCACCAACTTAAGTTGGTGGTTAATAAGAAGATAGAGGTCATTAACCGATTCATCAGTTTCCAGATTTCGGGCAAAATTTCATACATATTCCAAATTATTGCCTTTTTAGAGTGGACTCCCTTATTGTTATTTATATAATTTACCCACTCATTTCTTTAAAGAGCCTTATCCTTTTACTTGATAAAACTATTAGATATATTCAACAAGGAAGCATTTTCCTTTAAAAGTAAGAAAATTTGCTTCCTTGTTTGAAATTTGAATTGGTTTTTTATTTATCAGAATGACAATCCAAAACCGAAATTCGCAACCGGATATTTACAGATCGAGTAATCGGCGAATAATTTCAAAACCAGAATACTGTATCGAAAACCGATCGTTGCCCGGACATCGTTTTCACCCTTGATATCAAAATCGATATTCCATATTTCCGGTACAACTTCATTAGCGTCATTTATTACCATAACTTCTGTTTCGTATTTTGCATTCAAAGTTGTGCTTTCATAACCCAATCCGCCATAAAAAGTGAACATTGCCAGTTTTTTGCTGATTTGAGCATTCATAGCAAAAGCATTGACCTTCATAATATCTGCTAATTTGAATTGCTGTAAAGCAATTTGAACAGCCAGATCGACTGGAATCACTCCCGGTAAATACTGATCGATACTGTGTTTCAAACCGAAACCCCAGAAAGTTAGTTTTCCCATTTGTTTATCGAATTCAACAGGAGGAAGATACCTCAACATTAATTCGTTCCCATAAGGAAGTCCGAAATTAATTTGAGGAATAGCAAGAGGAATGAAGGGAAGCTCATCTTTGTTTTGGGCTCCATTTGGTAAATCTAAAACGAATTGAGCCGTATCTATTTCATAATTTCCTAATTCATCATTGAGTGTAAAAGATCCTCCTTTTTTTCCAAAGACTGTAGCAGTTTCTACTTCCTCATCTTTATAGATTGGAACATCTGTATTTTGGACATATAATTCCAAAGGTCTAGCCATAAAAGTCTCAGCTTCTTCCGGAAAAAAACAGAGTTGTCCATTGAACATGATTCCAAACCTGAAAGGTTTCAGAACTTTGGCGGTATTGAACAAACCGGAATTCAGGTTGGAACCAAAGGCTGTAACTAATGGTTGGATATAACCTTTTCCATTTTCTTCACCAAATTTCTCCAGTTTATCCTGGATAGTATCACCTGATTCCAATAAAAATACACCGATGATGAATAATGCTAAAATAATTACTGTTTTTTTCATGATTTTTTCTCCTTTTTAGTTACTTTGCGGAAATTAATTTATAGAGTTCCTTCGGGGGGATTTTCGCAAAGTAGAATTAATCAAAAAGTTAATCCCAGACCTGCAGTCATGGAATTATACTTCCCGAAATTATAATCAAAATTCAGATCGACAACTCCCAACCGGAAACCGATACCGAGAATTGCCCGGAATTTGTTCTCTCCTTCAATATCGAATTTTATACTTAATGGTACTTCAACCGGTTCTCCTTTCTCAGGATTTTCTGCAATATATATATAATCATAAGCAAATTCCATTTTTGAATTTTCGAACATCAAACCTGCATAAGGAGTAATATTAAGCATCTTGAAACCATGCGTACGGCTTAAATTGATACCATAAGCAGTCGCCCTTGACTTAACGACTGAACCGATATTAAGATTCTGGGTATAAAAAGACAATGCAATTTTTACAGGAATTGAGTATGGTAGCCAGACTTCGGGATTGTGTTGAAATCCGATCCCGAAATATTTTAAATCACCCAATTCTTGACTAACCTCAGACAAGGAAAAAAATCGGCAAACCATTTTTGTCCCATAAATCGTTCCAATACTGATTTGTGGAACAGCCAATGGTAAAATCGGAGTTTCATTTAACAAACCTCCAACTTCAAGTGTATCAGAAAAAGCATCTAAAGTAGTAGTCATTTCTAATG
>DRTC01000639.1 GCA_011372345.1 Candidatus Cloacimonadota bacterium | reverse complement strand
CTCCTATTTCGTAAAACAATTTGCCTAAATTGTTACTTTTCTCGTAATACAATTCTCCAAAATTATCCCTTTCATTTTGTAACAAGTCAGCAACTTGTTTTACTTCACATCTTGGCATGTTGTGTTACTGATTTCACCGAATTCGACTTACAACGAAGTGCAAGTCGAAGATGATGAATAATATTACTTTCCATCATTAATAAAACTTGAATTGTTCACGAGTCGCACTGCGTCACGACTCGTGTCCAATCTTAAATTCCAACCATTGCGTCCATTCTCCGAAGTATTCTACGAAGGATGAAAAGGTCTCGTTCCTCAACTATCCGTCAAAAGCCGGACATGGTTCGTAAGGTTTATTACTCATAAAATTTATTATATTCTTCCCGATGCGGACAAGTCAGACATTTTTTCTTATAATATTGATAAACACCTTTCGGAAGTTTTCCCATAGTTGCATGTCTCGAAGGACAAATATGACAGGGAATTTCCGGTTCGAGCCAGGCTTCGGGAGCAAATTTATAAAGAGATGCACCTTCCAGGATGGAAACTCCGGCACTGGTTCCTAATCGATTTGCTCCTGCTTTGATCAATCTCCAGGCATCTTTGAAATTCTGAATCCCACCCGCAGCTTTTACTCCAATATCAGGACCAACTGTTTTTCTCATCAATGCAACATGATCTGGAAATGCACCGAAAGCACCGAATCCGGTTGAAGTTTTGACGAAATGTGCTCCAGCTTCCACAGCAAGTTCGCAGGCTTTAACGATCTCTTCATCTGTCAGGTAGCAGGTTTCCAAAATGACTTTTACATGAGCCGGAGAACTTGCTTCCACAACCTTCCTGATGTCTTCTTTAACATAATCATACATTTTATCCCGCATTTTTCCGACATTGATGACCATATCGATCTCTTCTGCTCCATCCTGAACAGCTTTTTCAGCTTCTAAAGCTTTTAAATCACTAGTGTTCATTCCGAGCGGGAAACCGACAACACTGCAAACCAATACTTCGCTGTCTTTAAGTTGTTCATACGCAAATTTTACATAAGCAGGATTTATGCAGACCGAAATAAAACCGAAAGTTTTTGCTTCATTACACAAATTCAATATTTTCTTCTCGCCGGAACTGGATTTCAATTCCGTATGATCGATCATTTTGGCTAATTGTTCGATGTTTATATTTTCCATGGAAATACCACCTTTTTGTAAAACAAGATTCCAATCTTGTTCAAATATCGATTTTGGAAAATCGATTTACTCTCACAAACCGGAAGTTTCCGTTCTCGTTCCCAAACTCCGGTTTGGGAATGAATCTGAAAATCCTTTTTGAAATTGATTATGTTCCCAAACAGGAGTTTGGGAACAAGATGACATTTACAAACCGGAGGTTTGTGTTACTAATTGTCCGCAGGCAGCACCAATCTCCAAACCTCTGCTTTTACGAAAAGTTACAGCTGATTGTAAAACACTCAAAGATTGAGAGAATCTATCTATCTCTATTTGAGATGGAGTTTGAAAAGGTAAATCCTCAACTTCATTCCAGGCAATTAAATTTAATTTGCAGGAAATATCTCCCAGAAATTTGATTAAAGCTTTAATGTCTTCTTTACCCATATTAAAATCTTTGATCATGATATATTCAAAAGTGATGCGATAGTTAGATTTTTTTCTAAAATCAAGCAATGCTTCTTTTAATTCTGTTAGCGGATAGACTTTGCTGACCGGCATCAATTCTTCCCGTTTACTTTGAATCGCAGAATTCAGAGATATTGCCAGTTTCACTTTCAAACCAATATCAGCAAGTTTTCTGATTTCAGGAATCAAACCGCAAGTAGAAACCGTCATCCTTCTCGGACTAAATTGGAAGCAATCATCAAGTTGCAGGATTTTGATCGATTTGATCAAATTTTCGAAATTATCGAGTGGTTCTCCCATTCCCATGAACACGATATTTGTCAGCTTTTTATCAGCTAATTCCTTTTTTGCTAAAAATATTTGAGAAATAATTTCATGAACTTCCAGATTTCTAATAAATCCCATTTTACCGGTTGCGCAAAAACTGCAATCCCATTTGCATCCAACCTGGGTTGAAACACAAAGTGTATTTTTTTCTTTGAATGGGATCAGCACCATCTCTATTTTATTTGAATCTCGAAGTTCGAGCAGATATTTGCTTGTTCCATCTTGAGCAATATTTTTCTTAATGATTTTCGGAAGGTAACAATCAAAATCGTTAATTAATCTGTCCTTTAGGTCAGCAGAAATCGTGCTCATTTTATGAAAATCAATTTCCTGTTTTTTATATATCCAATCACAAGTTTGTTTCGCTCTATACTTTTTTTCCTTTTTGGAAAGAAAATAATTCTCTAATTCTCGTGGAAGTAATTCAAAGATATGCGGTTTCATACTCCGATGTAATCGATTATAAATTTTCTACGAACCTTTTTTTACTTTTTTTAAAGATTTATATTCAGCAAGAGAAATAATAGTCGTTTGTTTATCTTCCGATGAAAGGTAAATTTTGTTGTTATAATAGTCATTTTTTAAAACTATTCTGGTCTCACCATTAAGAATTATCCTGCTATTGATCTTAGGAAATTGAGTTGCTCTTTCAAGATAAAAATCTTCTTCATATTGGAGACAACACAAGAGCCTTCCGCAAGAGCCGGATATTTTTGAAAGATTGCTTAACAAATTCTGGTCTTTTGCCATCTGGATAGAAACCTGGTTGAATTTTTTTAACCAGGACACACAACAAAATGGTCTTCCGCAAATCCCGAGTCCGCCATACCTTTTTGCATCTTCCCTGCCAGTAGTCTGATGCAGTTCAATTCTCGTTTTGAATTCTGTTGCCAGTTCCCGTACAAAATCTCTAAAATCTACTCTTCCGTCTGCTGAAAAGAAGAAAGTCAGTTTATTCCCATCCAACTGGTAATATGTATCCTGATGTTTCATTTCAAAAGGATACTTGTCCATCAGTTTCTGAAATTTCTCGGTTACTTCCTTTTCCTTTTTATAAACTCTGTCTAATTGTTTATAATCTTCTTCCGTAGCTATTCTGAAAACTTTTCCGATCTCATTTTTATTAAATTTATTTTCCAGTTCTTCGCTGAAGATCGAACAATTTATAACTTTTCCTATATCCTCACCTCTTTCAACCTTCACCACAACATCCGTATCAGGTGCAAGTTCCAGATTTTTCGGATTATAAAAATAACCTATTCTTTTTGATCGAAAAACTACTTCTATGAATTCCTGCATTTATCCGCCAATCTATAATTATACTTGCTAAATATAAACTTGCCAAATTTTTAGAAATTTGGCAAGTTTTGTAAAGTCCAGTTCTTTTTATCCAATATTATTGTAAAGATTTTTTTCAGCTTCCGAAAGGGATAGTTTTCTTCGTTTTTTGACCAGTTCAGCAGTTTCGAGAAACTTATCGATCCTGTATTTAATTAGATTTGAACCGTCTCCCCAACTAAATGACGGAATGAAATCCGAGATCAGGTCTCTGCCAAAAAGATTACATCCGATCCCGATAACTGTTCCGGTATTAATGGTGGAATTTATACCGGTTTTGGCATGATCTCCGATGATCGTTCCCAAAAATTGAGTTCCGGAATCGATCTTTTTTCTGTCAGGATAAAAATATGTCTTTACATTTTTATAATTGTTCTTAAGATCACTGTTATTTGTGTCTGCTCCCAAATTTATCCATTCTCCTAAATAACTGTGACCGAGAAATCCATCATGCTGTTTATTGGAATATGCTTGAAAAATCGTTTCTTCAACTTCTCCTCCAACTTTACAAACCGGACCAATGGAAGTCCCTTCATATATTTTTGCTCCCACTTTGATCACACTTTTTTTCCCGATATAAGCAGGTCCGATAATAACTGCATTAGCCATTACTTTCGCACCTTCATCCAGAATCACAGGTCCTTCGGAAGCATCGATTACTACTCCCGGTTTAAGCTCAACTTTTTCTCCGATCCAGACATCATACGGATTTAGAATTGTTACTCCCATTTCTGTTTCAAAAAAATTATCTTTTTCATAAAAGAAATCCTTAAAATCCTGCTTTATATATTTTGAGTTTTCGGAAATTAATTCCCAAGTATGATTCCATAAAAATCCATCTTCAATTTGGATTGTTTCTAAATTACTGAAAAATCCGGATATATTTTCAGTTGAGACTCTCTTTTGATCTGTTCTCAATTTTGCAGCTAAAATATCATTGTCTTTAACTAAACAAGTATTTAAAGAAAGTTCCTCAATCTTTTTTACCATCTTTTCATCAACTTTCAAACGACTGTTAATGAAAAGAGTTTCTCCTTTAGAAATGGAATTGATCTGCCAATCCGGATGTCTTTCTTTATAGATTTTCTCCAGCTTTTCGGAAATTATCAAATTATATTCTTCAAAACGAAAAAAAGCTTTGATCCTTTGACGCAATTTTAGAATTCCAACTCTTAAATCTCCGGTTGAACGGGTGCAAGTTAATGGATAAAAATTCTTGTGTTTTTCATCATCAAAGATTATATATTTCATTTGTTCTCCGTGTATTTATAAATAACTTGCCAATCCTGCAACTGCAGGATGGCAAGCTTATAAAATTTCTAAATCATCCCATAACAATAATTTCCGGCTTAACATTTTTAAATTTAGGCATACTTTTTCCCAAATTTGCATTGATGAAAGTCGGATCACAGATAATATATTTTTCGTTTTTATAGATGACATTATCACCCTTAAAATTAGTATTTACTTTCACAGCTGTTGCCACATGCCCGGGATAATCGAGTCCGATAACTTCCAGGTTTAAAAGAGTGCGAATCAGATATGAGAATAAAACGGAACGATCTTCACAATCGCAATACGGATAGAATAAGGTTTCATCAGAAAACAGGCTTTTTTCTTTGCCAAATTGCTCGCCATCAGTTTTATACTCGAATGCGGTCTGGACAAATCGCAGCAGGATATTGACAGCTTCAAGTTCCGGTCTTCCTTCCAAAATGGGTTTAAGTTCCGAAATCAGCGAAAGGCTCGCTTTCTCCGAGAGAGGAGCATTAAAATACACTTCCAGGTCTGTTTGCGGATAATTCTTAAAAAATAAGGTCAGACTTTTATCAAATTTGACCGGGATAATGAATTGCTCTTTCCCATAACGAAATTTCAATTCTTTTTCAATAATTGAGCCATTAACTTTCGGAGACCTCTTCATACTTAAATCGATCAGATCATTGGCGTCCGGATATCTGCCTTCATAAGTTTTTATTTTCATCGTGAGTTTGATTTTTTTATCAAAAGAAATCAAATAGTATCTTTTGCTATCAAAAGTCAGGTAAGATACTCCATAAATTTTGTTCTCTGAAGGAAGCATTATATAAATTGTATTCCCGCTGTAACCAACTTTTGCTTCATGACCTGACTTAATCAGTAAAAACCAGAGAAATAATTTACTGAAATTCCGGGAATTATGAGAGATCTTATTTCCCAACGCATTCACCATTAAACAAAATCCCCAGTCATTCAGATTCATCTGTTTCCGGTAATAACTGATTTCTCGTAAAAGTGTATCATATTCCATGTTGGAAGCTTCATACCAGAAATCTGCAATGACCTTTTCATTAATGGAACTATCTACATCAATATTGAATTTGCCAAATTCAGTAAATTCCAAAGGAATTCCCAGAAAATTTATATTGATTTTTTTCTCTTTTTTGACGAATATTTCTCTATCTTTTTTGATTTGAACTTCTTCCTTTATTTTCGTTTTCGGAATCTCGATCTCCTCGATGATTTTTGCAGCTTTAGGAGTAACGATCTTTTCAGGTTTTACTTCCGGAACCTTTTCCGGTTTGGGAATTTCATCTAGAACTTCGCCTTTAAATGCCTGAAAATCTCGCCATTCGTTTTCCAGAAATTCCACGAATGCTTTATCTTGAGCACTCTTGAATTTGCGCATTGCTTCCTGCTGCTGCTTTTTCCAGGTTTCATAATCGTTTTCAGCAGTTAAGATTGAAAAGATTATAAAAAATGAAACGATTACTGAAATATAGATTTTTAATGAGTTCATTACTCCTCCCTTTTTATTTTATTTTTATATTGAAGATTTAATAATG
>DRTC01000638.1 GCA_011372345.1 Candidatus Cloacimonadota bacterium | reverse complement strand
CAGTGCGCCCTTTATGGCTCTGGATATGAACTGGGCAACCGATTCGCAAATTGGATTCGGACATATTGCTAATATGATCCATTCCGCTTATGAAGATGGACGCTTTCCGTGGTACACTTCTCCACGCACAAATCGTGTAAATCTGCATCATAAGTCTAAAACCGGACTTTCGCTTCTTCCATACACTGCCTGGCAGCATTATTTAATTCACGGAAATAAAGAGATGCTCGCAGAAATATATCCGGGAATGAAGAAGAACATTCAGTGGTGGATAACCGATCGTGATGCGGACGGTGATGGTTTGTTTGTTATCGATCATCAGCTTGAAACCGGAATGGACGATCTTTCCCGCTTTGATGACAACGATCCGACCTTGCGGTATGATGCAATCGACGCAACAAGTTATGCTTATGCAAATATGCTGGCTGTTTCCAATATGGCTCGTGTTCTTGGGAAAAATGACGATGAAAAATTCTTCAAAGATTATGCAGAAAAAACAAAGAATGCAGTAAATTCTATGCTCTGGAATGCAGAAAATAAAAGTTATCGAGACAGGCATCCTGACTCAAAAGAGCTTTCCAAAACAATGTGCATCACCACTTTCTATCCATTCTTTGCAGGAATCGGAACCAAGCAAAATCTCGATGTTTTCAGGAAGTATCTTCTAAATCCCGATCAGTTTCAGCTTCCGTATCCTGTGCCTGCACTTCCCAAAGATGATCCGAACTTTGATCCGACAGGTTTCTGGGAAGGACCTTCTTGGCCTGCTGCCACTTCGCATATTTTAGAAGCTTTCGCAACTTCCGCCAAAACTCTCGACCGTTCTCTACTTCCCGATGCAGCCGAACTTATCAAACTTGCTGCCAAGAAACATCTTCAACCGCGAGCAGATTTCTTTGAACGCTACAATCCACTTACCGGAGAGCCGCTTAGCCATTTCCGCGATTATATGCATTCCTGGTGGATAGATATTATTATCAGGCATATTGTCGGATTTGAACCGCA
The DNA here is from genome assembly GCA_011372345.1 of Candidatus Cloacimonadota bacterium. NCBI lineage: Bacteria > Pseudomonadati > Candidatus Cloacimonadota > Candidatus Cloacimonadota bacterium. The sequence goes on along the minus strand of DRTC01000638.1, from coordinate 3,493 downwards.
GGAAGATGGACATATCAAGATCGATCCGTTGCCGATGGGACTGGATTATTTCCTGCTGGAAAATGTAAATTATCGCGGAAGGAATATTTCAATCGTCTGGCAGTCACCGGATAAACCGAAACAATATGGGAAATATCCGATGGGTTATTCAGTTTATGTTGACGAAAAGCTTATTCATAATGATAAGAAACTTGAGAGATGGGTGAAGGAAGAATGAAATGGAAACCGTTAAAACGGTTATGGTTTAGCGTGGTGTGTTCTGTTTACCACCAGTTGAAACTGGTGGTTAATGCAAGGAATATTTTGCCAGAAAAGAAAAGGATTAGTGATAGTATGATCGTTAAATCTTATCATATTAACCACCTGCTTTTTAACCTGCGAAATCTACAGGATATTTCATCAGGTTAGCTGGTGGAGTCAAAAAAAGGAAAAAACATGAAAGAAGAATTAAAAGACAAATTATTTCAGGAAGGAAATGAATCGTTTTCATTTGGGATAATTCTTTTAGGAAACATTGCCTTTTTACTCAATTGGGGAATCGGCTTTGTATTGCTTATGCCATTCAGGGTTAATGGAATACCGATAGTCTCGTGGATTTACCTGATAATCCTGATTATCGTTCAAATATCTTTGAAAAAGCTTAATTGCACTTCCTGCTATTATTATGGGAAATCGTGCTATCTTGGCTGGGGAAAATTAGCTGCATTATGTTTCAAGCAGGATTCTGGAAATCAGGAAAAAGGTATGAAGCTTGCTATTTCTTATGTTCTTCAATTACCAATTATTTTGATTGCAACTTTAATTGCAGGATTTATTTATGGCTTTAATACTTTAAATATAATTCTGCTTATTATTTTTGTGATAATCAACATACTCCAAGGAGCAGTTTTAAGAAAGAAAGCCTGTACAGTTTGTAAATCTCGATTTATCTGTAAAGGAAGTGCTGCCCCCAAATAGGATTATTCTTTAAATAACCGTTTCAACGGTTTACAAAATGAGCTGATATGAAAAAAGAAAACCTGATAAAGCATTACAAAGCAATCTATAAAAAATCCCCAGCTTACATTATCCGTGCACCGGGCAGAGTAAACCTCATCGGTGAACACACAGATTACAACGACGGATTCGTGCTTCCCATTGCCATCGATAGATACACAAATATGCTTGTTTCCAAAAACGATGATAGAAAAATTCGACTCTATGATCTGAAATACAAAGAAAAGGAAAAATTTGATTTAGCTAACATCAGAAAATCCCAACAAAAGAAATGGAGTAATTACCAGCGCGGAATTGCAAAAATTCTTCTCGATGCAGGATATAAGATCGGTGGAATGGATATTCTAATCTTTGGCGAAGTTTCCGAAGGAGCAGGGCTTTCATCTTCCGCTTCGATTGAAATTGCAACATTGCTTTCTTTCAAAGAATTATACGATTTAGAGATCAAACCTCTTGAGATGATCACACTTGCCCGAAAAGCAGAAAACGAATTTGTAGGCGTTCAATGCGGAATAATGGATCAATTTACTTCCCTGCTTTCCAAAGAAGGCAATGCACTTTTTATAGATTGCAGAAATCTGAAATATCAATATGTACCGTTATCAATTAAGGGTTATTCGTTCCTTGTATGTAATTCGATGAAGAAAAGAAAATTGGCAGATTCTTCTTACAATGAAAGAAGGCAGGAATGCGTAGAAGCGGTAAAAATTCTTCAAAAAAATCTTCCTGGAATTACATTTTGTAGAGATATTTCTATAAATAATTTTGAAAAATACAAATCCTTCCTTCCTGAAAAAATAAAGAAAAGAGTCGAGCATGTTGTTTTTGAGAATGATCGAGTACAAAAAGCTGTAAAAGTTCTGAAAAAAGGAAATGCAAAAGCTTTTGGTGAATTAATGTATCAATCCCACAAAAGCTTAAAAGAACTTTATGAAGTCAGCACCAAAGAACTTGATTTGCTGGTGGAAATCGGAAAGGATGAACCTGGAGTTCTTGGTGCGAGGTTGACGGGAGCAGGTTTTGGGGGGTGTGTAATTTACTTGGTAAAAGATTCCTGTATTGAAAATCTGAAAGCAAATATTTTGGATGTGTATTCAAAAAAAACGGGACTTATCCCGCAGTTTTATAAAGTTGTTCCGTCTGATGGAGCAATATCGCAAAAATCGAGACTCGAGTTCAGAGGAGCGTAGCGAAACTGGGCTTGAGGAGGAAGTCGGCATCCTGAATTCCAGTCTGCTGGAACTGGGCTTGAGGGAGGAAGTGCGTTCTGAAGTCCAGTCAAAACGCCTGAAGTCCAGTCTGCTGAAGCTGGACTTGAGACAGATGTTTGCATTCTTTTGTTCTGAACTCCACCACGAATAAATCCGTTGTGAAGTCCAGTCCAATAATTATAGGAGAATAATGAATATTCTAAAATTACTTGAACGCGACGATAAATGGTATCTCGGTGGTGGAGATTCGCTTGTTTTCACACCGCTTTTTCCACAGTGGCTGCACATTCCCGGGTTGTGGGATGGAGCGCATTTTTATAACATTCCGCTAAAACCGCTTTATACAATTTCATTTCTTTCAAAAGATGGAAAAGAACTCAAACCCAAATTGATCGATACAAAATGGGATCCGTCCAAACTGATAAGAAGATTTTCCTTAACAAACGATCTTACGTTCATCGAAACAGATGTTCTGCTTCCCAATGATTCATTTTCCACTACTTTGAAGTTTGAAGGAAAAAGTCAGGGAATCGATGTGATTTTGTGGACAGCCCAAGCAAATGATCAAAACGAAAAAACGCTTTCTTTTTTCCATAGAAGAGAATGGAATTTTGTTTAATCGAGAAAATAAATTACGAGGTGAATATCCCTTCAATTTTTCAATGTTTCTCGGAATGGAACATTCTTCTTATTCCGTAAATCTTTCCGAATACACAGTAAATCAGCCCAAATTTGAGTACACTCCGTTTTATGAGAAATTTGTTGGAAAGCTTCCCGATGAAATTCATAATAAAGGAATTAATCCTGACGGATTGCTCTATTTTGGTTTTCATCAGAATTTGAAAATAACAGAGAATACAGAAGTAAAGATTTTCCTTTCAGTCGCAAAAAATTCCAAAAAAGCAAAAGAAATTTTTAATGAATCTTTCAATACTATTAATCCAATAAAAGAAAGTGAAAGGAATTGGCAAAAATTTTTTAATTCCGTTCCGCATTTTGAATGTTCCGATAAATTTATCGAAAAATATTATTGGTATCGTTGGTTTGGACTGCGACTTTTTATGATGAAAGATTCATATTCCTATCCCTGTGTTTGCGAAGGTCCTGCCTATTTTCGAATGCCTATTTCCTATTCTGCTCAATGTCATATGCTGGAAACACGTTGGATGGATAACCCAAAAGTTGCAGAAGGCAGTTTCCTGAACTTCGTAAAAAATCAGAACCAAAACGGCAGTTATCCGGGAAATTTATATCCAATCGATATTGATAGAAAGAGCTTTTATCAT
>DRTC01000637.1 GCA_011372345.1 Candidatus Cloacimonadota bacterium | reverse complement strand
GATTTGATGATCTATTTTCTCAAAGCAGGAGCTTTGAGTTACAAGATCACACTTTCTTTATACTCCCCAAACTCTTCCCGTAGAACTCCGCAGATCTCACCAAGAGTAGCATAAACCTTCACAGCATCGAGAATAAAAGGAACTAAATTTTTATTTGAATTTGCAGCTTTTTTGATCTTTTCCAACTTTTCTTCAACAATCTTATTATCCCGCGATTCCTTCAATTCTCTCAATTTCTCTATCTGGTTTTCACCAATTATGGGATCAACTTTCAGGAGTTCCGGTTTAGTTTTTTCCTCAACTTTAAATTCATTCACACCGACAATAATTCTGTCTTTACTTTCGATAGATTTCTGGTAGGAATAAGCACTGTTCTGGATATGCTGCTGCACGAATCCCTTTTCAATTGCCGGGATCATTCCACCCATCTCCTCGATCTTATCGATCATTTCTTCTGCTTCTTTGATCATATCGGAAGTTAATGATTCGATAAAATATGATCCAGCAAGCGGATCGATCGTGTTTGTAACTCCGCTTTCATGAGCGACAACCTGCTGCGTTCGGAGAGCGATCTGAACAGAATCTTCGGTTGGCAGGGCAAGAGCTTCATCGCGGGAATTTGTATGTAAAGATTGAGTTCCGCCGAGAACAGCTGCCAGAGTTTGAATAGTTACGCGGATGATATTGTTATCAGGTTGTTGAGCAGTTAAGGAACAGCCTGCAGTTTGGGTATGAAAACGCAACATCATGGATTTAGGATTATTTGCTTTGAATTTCTCTTTCATGATCTTCGACCAGAGAAAACGAGCTGCTCTGAATTTAGCAACTTCTTCCAATAAATCATTATGAGCATTGAAAAAGAAGGAAAGTCGAGGAGCAAATTCATCGATATCAAGACCTTTGGAAATTGCGGCTTTTACATACTCGATGCCATCTGCAAGCGTGAAAGCGATTTCCTGAACTGCAGTCGATCCTGCTTCGCGAATATGATAACCTGAAATCGAGATGGTGTTCCATTTAGGAACATTCTGCGAGCAATATTCAAAAGTGTCGGTGATCAATCTCATTGAAGGTTTGGGTGGGAAAATATAAGTTCCGCGTGCAATGTATTCCTTCAGAATATCATTCTGGATCGTGCCGCGTAGTTTATCAGCAGCAATTCCCTGTTTTTCTGCAACTGCGATATACATTGCCAGCAAAACCGAAGCAGGTGCATTGATGGTCATGGATGTGGAAACCTTGTCGAGGGGAATTCCATTAAAAAGAACTTCCATATCAGCAAGTGAATCGATCGCAACTCCGACCTTTCCAACTTCTCCTTCACTCATTTGATGATCGCTGTCGTATCCCATTTGGGTCGGTAGATCAAAAGCAATGCTTAATCCGGTTTGTCCTTTCTGCAATAAAAATTTATAGCGCTGATTTGACTCTTCTGCATTCCCGAATCCAGCATATTGACGCATTGTCCAGAATCTGCCGCGATACATGGTCGGTTGAACACCGCGCGTGAAAGGATAAACTCCCGGGAATCCGAGTTGTTCTTCATAATTTATTTCTTCCGTATCCTTATTTGTATAAATTCTTTTTACTTCTTTATCGGAAATTGTCTGGAATTTTTCTTTCCTTTCCGGGAATCTGCTGATGGTTTTTTCAACAGATCTTTCAAATTCATTTTTCTGTTCTTCAAAAGATTTTTGCATTTATTTTTCTCCTTTTTAACCTCACCCCGTTCCTCTCCTGAAAGGAGAGAAAGATTCACTCTTCGAGTTGTAAGAAGCTTGCTAATACGACTCGAAACCGAAATGACTAATTTTTTTTAAAGATATTAGAAATCCACAACTTCAGTTGTGGAAAAGGAAATAATTAAGTAACCATCATTAATCATTTCAATGGTTTTAAAATTAGTCTTTATCAAAATATACATTTGAAAATGAAACATAATAATTCCTTTAAAACCGTTAAAACGGTTATTCAGTTGGTTGATTCCATTTTTTCCCACAACTAAAGTTGTGGGCTTCTTTTACAAATTCCAGATTTACTTCATTCTCAATTAGGAAATTGGGAAGCGATGAAAGAAAAACAAGAAACAACTTGGCAAGTTGTTTTACTAAAAATCCTCCATCAAGCTGATATAATAAACAGGCCTGCTGAAAGTTTCCAGGTCTGTGCTCCAGGCAACATCAAATTTCAAGATAAAATATCCCAGATTCAGTCTTGGTCCGAATCCCATTCCAACTTTTAGATCATTCAAAATATTATCTTTAACCAGCATCAGGTCTTTATTATCATCCCAGATACTACCGGCATCGAGAAAAGCACTTCCGCGAATATTATGAAAATATAATGGCAAGGGAAAGGCGATCTTAAAATGGTCAACAAAAGGAAAACGAAGCTCCATGCTGGTTACAACCTTTTTCTTACCTTCCGGATCTTCATCATAACCGCGCACGCCACTGTAATAATTCATCTCAAATTTCTGGTCGGTTTCACCGATTATTCCGCCGGTCAATAAGCGAAATGCCAGAGAATATCTTTTTGCAAAAAACATATATTTGCGGAAATCCATTATTCCTACCGAATAACTTTTCTTCTTATCGGAAAAACTTTGATTCAATATCAATGACCATCTCCAACCGGAAACAGGTCCGACAGAACCATAAAGGGAATTATCATGAACAAAATTGATTTGGGGTGAATAAATTAATTCAGATTCTTTGATCTTTAAATCATAAAACTCGCTGAAATCCGAAGGTAAATATTCTTCCATCCAGTAATCATTGGCATCATTCCACCAATCTCTCTGGGTTTCACTTTGATATAAAACATTTTCCAGATCAACTCTCCAGAATTTATTGAAAGGATAACGGGTAACAACATAAAATCCGTATTCCCGATCTCTTTCCCGCATATAATCTTCCTGCTCGGAATTTGTATAAGTGATACTATAAATTTTTTCATCATTTACATAAAATCCACCGATTCCATAATCAATCCTTCTTGCCATGTAAAAATAGTTAAGGATAAAATCGGAATCCTTGAAACTGTCGGAAATACCAAGATTGACTCCAATAGAATGGTTTCCCATAAGATCGCTCAAACTAAACGCTATTTGACCAAATGCTCCTCCGGCAGACGAATATGCAACTCCACCCCAAAGTCCATCGAGGAAAAATTTTGTTTTGTACGGATATATTTTAGGAATGTTCTCTGTTTGCGGTCGTTCATCAAGTTTTATATTATAATCGATGTTCGAGCTATCGACTTCTATATGATTCCCGAAATCTATGGTAGTAATGTCTTTGCCGTAAGTTTTCGGAAGTTCCTTTTTAAATTTCCTTTCCTTTTTCCCGAATACTGAATAATTTTCGATCTCAAATTTTTGATAAAAATCATTTTGGAAAACTACTTCAGTCGGCAGCTTATAATCCCAATATTTCAGATTTTCCAGAGGATTTGTTTTCAGATAAATATCCCAGCCACTCTCATAAAAACAGGAAAAGATCAGGTTCTCATCCGAACTATCCAGGTCTCCGCTGAAAACACCGCCAAGAGATTTTGTGATTTTCGCTCTTTGGGCTGTATTAATATCGATAACTTCAAAATTCGTGATCTTTTCTCTTTCCGAAATAAAAATGATCTTATCTCCGCTGCTGTTCCATAAAGGAGAATAATTATTAAAATCATTATCCGTAACATTATAAAATTTCTCATTTTCAGTGTCGTAATAAAAAATATTGCTGATCAGAGAATCGAAAATATGATCTTTCTCAATTTTTTTATCGATATTTCTTTCCGAACTGAAAACGATCTTTTTATCATCCGGAGACCAACGCGGTTCATAATCATAATAGCGGTCATCGGTTATTTGAGTGATTTTTTTTGTTTCGAGATCAAAAATAAAAATATCATTTTTAAGAGCTTGCTGACCGGAAAATACGATTTTCTTTCCGTCTTTGGAAACATCAATTTCAAAGATCGCATCAAAATCAGGGAAAGCAAATACATCGGTGATTTTCCTTTTTTCATAGTTCATAATATAAATTTTATCTCCGAACGAAGTTTTGGCAACAAAGGCAAAATGCTCTCCATCCGGAAGCCAGCTGATATTATTTCTCCGGAAATGAAATTCTTCAAAACTACCTGAAACTTCACCTTTCAAAATTCTTTTGGGAAAAGAAAGATCGAGAGTCGAACCTTTCCAGATATCCGTTCTTAAATTCTTATTGGAAAAATAGAGATAGTTCTCACCATCAGGAGAAAACCTGGGAGCAATATTCATATATGAACCGTCTTTTTTGTGATCTGTCTTTCTCTCAAAAGCTTCATAAGGAACTTCAAAAGAGGAGATGAAGGGGAAGTATTTTCTTTTCAGATAATTTTTCCATTCAATTTGTAACTTATCAAATTCCAGATCAAAAACTTTCTTGGAAGCAGCATAGAGAGTATTGGATATTTTAATTGCATAGAAAAAATCGATCACTTTATCGCGACCATATTTCTCGCTCAGATAAACTAAAAAACTCTCTCCTTGCCGGTATGCATAGAAACCTCCAATCTGGTTTATATCATGCAATCCGTCGTTCATGATCAAATCAATGATGAACATATTGTTGTAAACATCATCTCCTTCAACCGATTCAAATTCCGGGAGTCCTTCCTGAAACCAGAAAGGCAGTACTGAAAATTCAAAAAGACCAATTCTGGTTCTGTTTATCTCATTCACATAAGCATGTGTAAGTTCATGGATCAGAACCTCTTCCAATTCTCGATAACTGCCGTTAAAGGGAACAACAACGCGATTTTGTGCTGATTCCGTGAAACCGCCAACACTTTCATTCAACAAAGGATAAATAATATTCGTTGTTTCAAAATCCTGGTGAGATTTATAAAAGATGATCGGAATGCGGTTTTTGACCGGATTTTTAAAATCCTGTTTAATATGATAATATGCATCTTCCGCCATTAAAGCCGCGATTTCAGCAAATTCATTATCTCCGGTTTTAAAATAAATATCGAAATGAAGAGTTTCCATTCTCGACCAATTGAGTTTGGAAGGTTGTACTTTATTCTTTCCAAAATAGTAGGGAAAGAGATTTAAATAAATTAAGATCAATATGATTATTAAAACTATTTTTCTCATTATTGTTACCTTTTACAGGTTGGACTTGACTCGTAACGAAGTGCGAGTCGAGGACAACCTTGATCAAATATTAAAATTTACTTCGACTCGTCGTTCCTTAAGTGTCAAATAGCAGGAAGCGACTTTGTCGCTTTGCATTAACATGGTTAATGCACTCCAAAAATCAAAAAATCTTCACTTTGAAATACCTGCCCGGATCTTTTTTTATATCCTTGAGAAGAGAATCGAGTGATGTTGTTGCTTCCATCAAATTATCATACAGCTTTTTTTCAGTTATCAAACGGTGAAAACTACTGTCATTACTTTCCATCTTATCCGAAATGTTCTCAAAATTGCCGGATATTTTCTCGATCTTTTTCAAAGTATTTTCTATTTCATAAATGACAGATTTAAATGAATCAAAAACAAGAGAAACATTTTCTTCATTATTATTGATCATCTTTGCTAATTTTTCTGATGTTACCGAAATATTAGAGATTATCTTATCGATATTTTCTGAATTTTTGTAATAAGAATAATTTAATTTCTCAATCAAGGAACGGGAACTATCCAGAACTGAATGAACACTTTCCATTATACTTTGCTTGTCTTCAGTATTGTTGAACAATTTCTGCAAATTCTGACTGATGTTACTCAATTCGGAAACTAAAGTTGAAATTCCATAACTTTTTTGACCTGTCTGGATCTGAGTAAGATCAAGATTTTGATGATCATTACCAGGAGTTATCTCCACCTGAACACTTCCCATAATATTTGTTTCAATGATCCTGAATTCTGTTCCTTTTTTCAATGGAAAATCGAGTTCCACCAATAAATGCAGGATCACTCCCTCATGGTTGATTTCTATATCTTTGATCTTACCTTTTTTAACACCAAGAATCGAAACCGTACTTCCCTTTTCGATATTTCCAATATTTTGGAATTTCACTGATATATTTGAATATTGCTGTTTTTCCATAAAACCGGAAAACCAGGAATAGCCAAGGATCAGAATAGCAATAGCTGCCATAGAAAACAATCCTACTTTGAATTCCAGGCTTTTTTTATTTTGATGAAATTTCATTTATTGCTCACGGATTTTACGGATGAATACGGATTTAATTACAGTTGGACTCGACTTGAAAGACGAAGTCGTCGAGTTGAGAACAACACAAAAGAATCTTAACTTATCCGCAAAAATCTCTTTATCTCCTTTTGGTTGGCATTTTTAAAATCATCGTATTTTCCGTCAAAAATAATTTTTTTCTGATGTAACATTATAATCCTGTTTGCAATCTTATCGATGCAGTCAAGATCGTGAGTAACCACGATTGAAGTTATTTTTAGTGTTCTTTGCATTTTCAGGATGAGACCGGTAATTTCGGAAGAAATGCTCGGATCGAGACCGGTTGTAGGTTCATCGTAAATCATGTATTTTGGTTGAAGAATTATGGCACGAGCAAGAGCAACTCTTTTTTTCATACCACCGCTTAATTCGGAAGGCATTTTTATCAGGATATTTTCCAAACCGACCAATTTTAATTTTTCTTTGACGATTTGAGTAATTTCTTTTTCAG
>DRTC01000636.1 GCA_011372345.1 Candidatus Cloacimonadota bacterium | reverse complement strand
CTCTGTGACTCTGTGGCTAATTTTGAAATTCCGATACATTAAAATATCTTAATGGAACATTTTAATGAATCATTTTAATGGAACATTTTAATGGAAGATCTTAAAATGGAACAAAAGATCGATTTAGATTTACGGACAATTCTGGTAATCGTGATGGTTATCACCTCATTATCAGTAATTTTTCAAAACCTGCTGATGCAGACTGCTCTAATCTTCGTTTCCATTATACTTTTATTATTGATAAATCCGGGTAAGAAAAAATTCACCCGTATTATGCACAGATTGAAGAATATCCTAAAAATCGTCTTAACTCTGATGGTCTTCCAAATATTATTTCGGCAGGAAGGAGAGATTTTCTGGCAGTGGAAAATAATTAAGATCACTTCATCAGGATTGAATTACGGGATAATTTCATCATTGAGATTTTTCCTGATAATCATCATTTCAGGTCTATTGATCGACATCTCTTTCGATAAATATCTGTTAGCCTTGCGAGGTTGGAAAATTTCTTATGAAATCTCATTTATTATTGCTTCGGTTATTCATTTCATTCCCTTATTTTCAAAACAATTCCGGTTAAGTATGGAAGCCTTGTCTTTACGGGAGATCAATATCAATGACCTGCCTTTGCGAAAAAGACCAAAAGCGTATCTTTCGCTGTTATTCCCGATCATTGCCAGAGCAATGCAAACCGTGAAATACAGGGCAATTTCCATGGAATTGCGTGGTTTCAGACTTTTTCCCGATCGTACATATCTGTATAAGAAGAAACTTCGCTGGTTTGATTATTGTATTCAGTTTGGAATTATCTTATCGTTTGGATTGATCTTATGTTTTTATTATTTGGTTTGAGCGTTAATATAACTCGAGTTCAGAAGAGCGAAGCGAGACTGGACTTGAGTTAATAATTGTAATAATCGTAAGTAAAAAACTGAATTCCATCAAACTAAAGTTGATGAAGTCCAGTCGTATCCGATTTATAGGAAAAAATTGAGACAGACTGACAACTGTTCTCAACTCGCACTCCCTTCGGTCGTTGCAAGTCGAGTCCAGTTTCATTAAAATATCAGGAGGAAAAATGAAAGTCTTTAGTGTTGCCGGTTATCATCATACCGGAAAGACAACTCTGGTTGTTAATTTGCTCAAAGAATTAAAAAGAAGAGGATATAAAGTCGCTTCCGTCAAAGACATCCATTATGAAGATTTTACTATGGAAAAACCGGGTTCGAATTCCCAAAAACATTTACAGGCTTCGGAAAATGTTGTTTTTGCCAGAGGATTTAAGGAAACATACCAGATCTGGAACAGGCAGCTTTCCCTGAATGAAATGCTGGCACATTTGAGTGCTGATTATGTGATCGTGGAAGGGATGAAAACTGCTGCTTTACCAAGAATTATCTGTGCGAATGATAGAGATCAATTGGCTGAACTTGTAGATGGAACGGTCTTTGCTGTTTCCGGAAAATTTTCTGATGAGCACAAAAAATATGATCATCTCCCGGTTCTTCATGCAGAGAGAAATATCAGGGATCTGGCAGATATTATCGAGCAAAAAGTTTTTGAGGTGCTGCCTTTAGCAAAACCGGAGTGTTGTTCTGCTTGCGGTTTTTCCTGTTATGGAATGGTGGCGGAAATCCTGAAAGGAAATAAAACCAGAAATGACTGCAGAACCGACAGGAAAATTGGAATTCATCTCAATGTTGATGGAAAAGAAATAAAAATCGTTCCTTATGTACAGAATTCCTTTAAAGATTCTGTCCTCGGTTTTGTCCGGAATTTGAAAGGATGCGAAAGAGGAAAAGTGGAGATTGAGATAGATGGATAATGTTTGGCAGCTGCCACGCTCTTCTTGCTTCTCTTCTTGCTTGGCGAGGATCTGTTTGTTACGTGAAATTATTTTATTATACAAACAATCCGTGTTTAATATCTTCACCTTTTGATAAATAGATAGCTTCTTCAGCAATATTGG
>DRTC01000635.1 GCA_011372345.1 Candidatus Cloacimonadota bacterium | reverse complement strand
TCATTAACCACCAACTTAAGTTGGTGGTTAATAAGAAGATAGAGGTCATTAACTGATTCATCAGTTTCCAAATTTCGGGCAAAATTTCATACATATTCCAAATTATTGCCTTTTTTGAGTGGACTCATTTGAATATCCAAAATTTTATGTTAACTGTGATAACTTCGAAATAGATAAACAGATTTGATAAGAAATCCACAAATAAATTTGTGGATTTCTAAAAAAAATTTTATATCTGAAAAGAAAGCTTTTTAATCCAGATGGCTTTCCTATCCCTGTTTTTCCTAAAATTATCAATCATAAATTTCCTGTTGATACTTACTTTCTGATTGAATCTTTCTTTACCATTAATATTTATGATCACAGGATTTTCCAGGTTGACCATATCCGGATGGATTAAAATTGCGATTTCCTTAATTCGTGATGTTTCAATTTCAAATTGATTTCCGAAATATTTTGCTTTGACTGCTCCGGAAGGACGATTTAAAATAAAAGCATCGTAAAATTCAATTTCCGGGAATTGACCGTTCAATTTTATTTCATCATTGTTTCTCAATACTGTTAAACTGACCTTATCTCCTCTTTTTTTGGAAGCTCGTAAATCCAGCAGAACGCTGATCGAGTCAACAGGAGTTCCATCCATTTTGATAATGATATCATCTTTTAAAAGGTGCATACTATCAGAGGTCGAACCTTCAACAATATCTCTGACCTTTATTCCTTTTCCTTTAAATTTCCGATCATCATAAAAACCAAACTGAATGCGTTTGTTCTCCATTTTCAGATTGAATTCCTGCTGCCATTTTTGTTGAGTTTCCAGCGTATCCAACTCCAGAATCTCGAGCCAATCGCAAGTATAATATTCAGAGCCATCAGTTTCCCAATAAATATCATTCTTGAAGATATTTCGGGGATGCAGTTTCATATTTTCGATGATGAGAGGAATTTCCTTATCTGCATAATCAAAGCTATGTCCGATTCCCCAATATTCTTTGTAAGAAAGGTCTGCATCCGCCAATTGAGCGAGTTCCATCAATTGTCGCATTTCCGCAGCCGGATATAAACTATCTTCGTCCGTATTGATCGCTGCTGTAAAACGATTTTTAAGATTGGGAAGATAAGCCGGTTTTTTAGTTACTCGAGAACCGACAGAAATAAATCCGTTCAAAGGATAAAAAGAAGCAAAATAAGTTGGATCAGATAAAGCAAGATGAAACGAACCGGAACCTCCATCAGAAAATCCGGTTACAAAAATCCGGTCATCATCGATATTATATTGATTTTTCAAATACCTGATCTGGGTTTTTATATTTTCAATTCCAACCGATTCCCACCACATTGTGTATTGATTTCCAGCAGGAAAAAGGATAAACCAGTTGTTCTGTTCAGCAAAAGGAAGGAAAGGATTTTCCACAGCATAATCCCTAAAATCTTCGATGAAATCCTGCCTGCCGACTCCTCCGTGCAGGTAAAGTAGCAATGGAGTTTTCAGTTGTTCATCATAATTATCTGGAATATAGAAAATAAAAGGTGCGGATAAAGTATCGTTGATCATATTTTTCATTTGTCTGAAACCTGTCGAATCATCGAGTTTTGGAAATTTATTCCAGTTTGAAAGTAGGTCAAATAATTCATCATCCGAATATGTTGAAAAATCGATCTTATCAAAAACTCCGCTAATTTTATCCAAACTTTTGGCATAAATATTTGTTTCAGAAATCAAATTGAGAATTATGAAGAGCAATAAAACTAAAAAACAAATTTTCTTTTTTTTCATTTGAAACTCCAAAATTTATTTTGTTCAGTCTAATATCAGATTAATTTTTTTGATTTTTTTATTCTTGAGTTCATTCAAAAAAGACAATAATTTGGAAACTGATGAATCAGTTAATGTTCTCTATCTTATTAGTAACCAACAACTTAAGTTGGTGGTTACTGAAACAGGAAAAAGTATTAATCGTTTTAACGGTTTCTAATTTTATTGAATTTGATATTTTTAGAGTGGGCTCACTCATGAAAATTAAATCCTTTATTCTTAAACAATCGATAACAGACATCCACAACTTCAGGATCATAAAGGATTCTTTTATTCTTCTGAATTTCCTCGAGAGTTGCATCGATACCTCTGGCAGGACGATAAGGACGATGAGATGCCATTGCTTCGACAACATCAGCAACGCAGAGTATTTTTGCTTCGAGGATAATTTCATCACCGGAAAGACCTTGCGGATATCCGGAACCATTAAGTTTTTCATGATGCTGGTAAACTATCTTAGCAACAGGCCAGGGAAATTCGATTGATTTTAAAATTTCATAACCAGCTTGCGGATGGTTTTTGATCAAACTGAATTGGATATCTGATAATTTACCGGGTTTGCTGAGAATTTCACCAGGAACTTCCATCTTACCGATATCATGCAAAGTAGCGGAAATTCTAATTCCATCTATCTGCTCCTGTGATAATTTCATTGATTTTGCAATAGCGTTTGCCAAAATTGCAACTCTTTTCTGATGTCCGGCAGTATATGGATCGCGGATTTCCAAGGCAGAAACCAGTCCATTAACAGTTTCTTCCAATAATTTTTTTAATCGTTCATTACTTTTCTGGAGAGCTTTATCAAGTAACTTATGCTCATGTATTTCTCTTTTCAGTTGTTTATTGGAGCTTATCAATTCCTTTGTTCTTTCGCGGACAATTTCTTCCAGATGTTCCCGATGGATATTCAATTCTTTATTTTTCTGCTGGATTTCCCGGTTAGCCTCTGCCAGTTCCACATTTTTCAATTTATAGATTTCAGCTTCTTTCTCTTTCTTTTCTGTTTCATAAATTGTCTGTAACAACGCAATTTGTTTGTTACTTTCCTCGGTAAATATCTCATCTTTTATCTTTGAATAGAGTTTAAAATATTTGAAAGCATTCTTATCATCT
>DRTC01000634.1 GCA_011372345.1 Candidatus Cloacimonadota bacterium | reverse complement strand
TCCCTCTGGAGATCTTTGCTGCGGATGATTTTGGATTGATGGATCTTTCCCTACATTATTATGTCAATTATGAAACGGAAACTACAGTCGAGATCAGAGAAAGGATCAACGGAAATTTTCTCGATCTCGATTATGTTTTTGATCTGAATGACATTTTCCTCATTCCCGGAGATAATATAACTTACTGGCTGGAGATTTACGATAATTCCCCGCAGAAGCAAAAAGCATCGAGCCGCAAATATAATGCTCGTTTTCCTTCCATCGAGGAAATTTATCAAGAGATTGAAAGAGAGGAAGAACTTAAATCCGAACTGATGGAAAATACGCTCGAGCGTTCCAAAGAACTGCAGGAGAAATTCGAGGAGAAGCGGCGGGAATTGATGAAAAAAGAGGAAGTCGATTGGGAGGATAAACAGGAATTGGAAAAATTTCTGGAAAAACAGGAAGAATTGAATAAAGAGATCGAAAATGTTGCTGAAGATTACCAGGAGTTGATCAAGAAATTTGAAGACAACCGGGCTTTATCTAAAGAAACTCTCGAAAAAATGGAAAAGATCCGGGAGTTGATGGAAGAGATTTCCAATGAAGAAATGGAAAAAGCAATGGAAGAACTGCGTCAGAAAATGGAAGAACTCGATCCTGATGTTCTTCAGAAAGCAATGCAGGATTTCAAATTTTCGATGGAAGATTTTTCCAAAAAATTAGAACAGACGATCAGGTTGTTAGAAGATATCAAGAAGGAACAAGCTCTCCAGAAAGCATTGGAAATAGCTGAAGAAATGGAGGAAATGCAGGAAAATCTTAATCAGAGAACTGAAAATCAGAAAGCAGATAATGAGCAGCTTGCTAAAGAACAGCAGAATATCTCCGAAAAATTGGAAAACCTGGAAGAACAATTAGAAAAAACAGATGAACTTCTCGACAAAAAAGATGATGAAGAGATCAAAAAGGCAATGGAAGAATTAATGGAACAAATGGAGCAGGACAGTCTTTCCAATGATCTGCAGGAAAGTATGGAAAGTCTGCAGCAAAGCCAGATGCAGAAAGCTCAAAAATCACAGCAAAGTGCTTCTTCCAAAATGAAAAAAATGACCAAAAAATTGAGCGATATGAAACAAATGATGTCCAGCGGTTCCATGATGGAAATTAGCGAGATCCTGCAAAAAACGATTAGAAGGTTGTTGATCTTTTCTCAAAAGCACGAAGAATCCTCTAAAAAATATGCGAATGATCCTTTCCAGATAGTTCCCAAACAATTATCAAATTTCGAAGGGATGAATCTTTCCCTGAAAGAACTTTACAGCACTCCGATGATCGTTCTCTACCTTGGTCCGAAGTTCGTTTATGATGCGAATTTTACATCCAAAACTTATCAGGAATTGTTCCAGCATATTAATGATGCCGGGAAACATAAGGTCAGATCATATTTGAGCGGTATCCAGAAAGGGATCAACCTGATGATCTATGATCTGATGCAGGCTCAGCAGAATATGCAGCAGAATACTTCGGGTGGCGGCTGACCATCTTCGCAACTGATGCAAGGTTTGCAGCAAATGGGAGAACAGCAGCTGATGCTGAATATGATGACCGAAGAACTGATGCAGCAATTAGGTCAGGACGGAAAAATGACTTATGAAATGAGACAAACTGCAGATCGTCTGGCAGCAGATCAACAGCGTTTGGCAGAGAATTTGAAAAGGATGCTGCAGAATAATCCGGAAGCCCAGAAACAGACTTCCACCCTGAATAAGATCATCGAAGATATGGATAGCATTTCCCGCAACCTGAAAAACAATAAGATCGATAGTAGCCTGATCGATAAACAGGAACGAATACTTTCCAGGCTACTCGATGCCCAAAAGTCAATTCATAAAAGAGAATTCACAAAAAAGAGAAAAGCAGAGATCAGTGAAATCGAGAATTGGGAACTCCCGGAAGAGATAAAATTAAAATTTGACAAAATGAGGAAGAAAGCACTTTTGGACGACGATTATAAATCCTTTCCCAAGGAGTATCAGGAGTTGATCAAAGAATATCTGAAACTTCTGAATGAGAAGGCGGATTAGCAAAAACCTTCCGAATGGTTTCTAACGGAGGAAATCTTTCTAAATCTCCGCAGGAGATTACTTGACCTTCGGAATGGTTGGAATAATTGAACTGGTTTAAACTTGCCAAATTTTAAAAAAATTTGGCAAGTTTAGAAGGGAGTATTCATGAAAAAAAACTTTTTTATAATAACCTTTCTTTTGATAATTTCCTCAATCTATGCTTTGACGATCATTAAAGAATTTGAATATACAGCAGCTGATTTCGAGGAAGAAAAAGAAGTACGGATCATAGCCCTTGAACATTTAAAGAACCTGCTTCTGGAAGACGGCGGGATCAATCTCCAATATAATATTCATAAAGAATACGAAAATGTTCCTCAAGAATTAAAAAACCTCACTTCCAAACAGCTGGCTTATATCTTATCTGATTTCTGTTTTGCCAAGATCCTGATCGATAAATGGGATGAAAAAGTTTTGTCTTTAAAAGCAGAGATAAAAATTTATGAAGATGATATTTTGGATTTGATCAGCGATATCATCAATGATCCCCCAAAAAAGATGGAACTGGAGCAAGCATACTTCGAATCAAAAGATCTTCTTTCCCAGATCGAAACTCTTAAATCCGATATTTCAGCTATCGAGGATGAGGATTCTAAAGCTCTTCTCTTATATAAATATAAAAAACTCAGCGGACAATTAACTGCTGAAGAATGGTTTTTGAAGGGAAGTATATCCTATGAATTGGAAGAACTGGAGAGTAAGATCAGTAAATTTTTAAAAAAACCGATGAAAGAGGAATTCGGTTATGATCAGGAATTCAGGAGCAAAAGCTGGGCAAATGTTTACAGCGGTGATTATGATGAAACTATCGATATCGAGAATATTGAGCCTTCTGAGATCAAAGAAAGTACGGTCACAACGCTTCCCAATAAATCGATATCGTATTATGAAGATGCGCTGATCCTGGACCCTGATAATTTCTTTGCTTATAATCAGATTGGAGTAATCTTGTTAAAAGATTTCAAGTATGATTCGGCAATAGAGTATTTCAAAACAGCTCTGGAAATAAATCCGGAATTTCCCAATTCCCATAACAATCTGGGAATTGCTTATATGAAGAAAGCAAATTATGAAAAAGCTATAGATTGTTTTTATGAAGCACTAAAATATAAACCTCAAAATGCTATTGCCTATAATAATCTCGGGATAACTTATATGAAAATGTTCAATTATAATACTGCCATCGAGAGTTTCCTCAAAGCAGTAGATATTAATCCCGGTTCTGCCAGTGCCTATTTTAATATGGGATTTACTTATCGCAAGATGCAGAATTATGAAAAAGCGATTGAAAGCTTCAAAAAAGCGATCGAGATTGATCCCCATAATTCGGATATTCATTTTAATCTCGGAGTTGCTTATGATGATATCGGAGAAGATCAGAAAGCTATAGATAGTTATTTGAAAGCGATTTTCCTGAGTCCTAATAATGCTGGTATTTATTATAATCTGGGAGTTTCTTATGGAAATCTCGGGAATGATGAAATGGCTGTTCAGAGCTATTTGAAAGCCATCGATATCAATCCGAATGATGCTAAAGTATATTATAATTTAGGAATAGCTTACGGGAATTTAGGAAAATCCGATAAAGACCTGGAATACACAAAAAAAGCAGCTCAACTCGGTTTCAAACCGGCACAGGATTATCTGAAAGAAATCGATGAGAAATGGAATGTAGATTAATTAGAATATTCGAGTCGTAAGTAGTGCAGCGACGACGACTCAAAACAAAAAAAGACTAATCATTCGTAAAAGTGACTTCTTTTTTCATTTAAACGAAAATAATGCTTGCTTAATGTGTAATGAAATTCAATTTTGCCCTTGATTTTCAGTTAAATGAAAATGGTGGAAAAATGGATAAAAAAGAATTGGGAAAGATTATAAAAAAGCGTAGGAAAAATCTGAATATCGACCAGAAATCTATTAGTGAAATTTCGGGAATAGCTCATCATACTTTGAGTGATATTGAATCCGGAAAAGGAAATCCGACTTTTCAGACTTTAATTAAAATACTGGATATATTAGGATTAGAACTTCAGATAAAACCAAAAGGAATCTGATAATGTCACAAAAAGGTTGTGTGTTTAATAATGGGATTCTGGCAGGAGAAATCGAGAAAAAAGGCGATGAATATGTTTTCAGATATGATGAGAAATATTACTCTGACCACAACAAAAAAGCAATAAGTTTGACGCTTCCCAAAAAAAAGAGAGAATATAAATCCCGAAAACTTTTCTCTTTTTTCTATGGATTATTAGCTGAAGGAATGACCAAAGAGATCCAATGTCAAAAACTCAAAATTGATGAGAACGATCATTTCACAAGACTTTTGAAAACAACGAATTCAGATACTATCGGTGGAATTACTATCAAGGAAGTAAAATGAAAGTCTGTCTTGGATGTTTGAAATCGATTTCTCTTAAGGGATATTGTCCTGCTTGCATCAAGAAATTGTGGAATGGAGATAAAAGAGTAAAAACAGTTCTCGATTTCGATAAAAACGAATTTATCAAAATCAGGAGAAATTTTGCTGATAAATTTTCCATTTCCGGTGTTCAGGATAAAATTTCTTTGAAGATAAAAGACGATAAATTGGAACCGACCGGCAAAGAAGGAACTTACATTCTGAAGCCTGTTCCCATAAACCGAGTTCCAGAATTGAACAATGATGTTCCTGCCAATGAACATCTGACAATGCAAATTGCAAGACAGGTTTTTCAGATAAATACCGCAGAAAATGGTTTGATCAAATTTTCGGATGGAGAGTATGCTTATATTTCCAAAAGATTTGATCGTAGAAATGGAGATAAATTCTTGCAGGAGGATTTTTGTCAGTTGATGAATAAATCACCTGAAACAGCCGGAGAAAGTTTTAAGTATGATAGCAGTTATGAAGAAATTGGTAAAATCGTTCATCGTTATTGTAATGCGAGTAGAATAGAGATTGAGAAACTTTTTAAGCAAATCCTTTTCGATTATGTTTTTGCCAATGGTGATGCTCATTTGAAGAATTTTTCATTGATCGAAAGTGATTATGGTGATTTTGTTCTTTCTCCTGCTTATGACCTTATCAACACAGCTGTTCACTTCCCGAAGGAAAGTAGAATGGCTCTCGACCTTTTTACAGATTATGAAACAGAAAGTTATAGAATCAACGGCTTTTATAAGAGAATCGATTTTTTTAAACTTGCCGAATTTTTTATGATAAAAAAAATGAGGGAAGAAAGATTTTTGGATGAATATGTGATGAAGAAAGAGAAGGTTTATCATTTAATTAAAGTTTCTTTTTTGAGTGAGGAAGCAAAAAAGAGATATTTAGAGTTGTTCGATGATCGGGTTAAAGCAGTTTCGGATTAAAGAGATATTGGGAAATAAATTATGAAGAGGTTTTGTTATGAATAAAAAAATAATACATGTTTTATTTTTAATTTGTATCTTTTTTCAAATTCTTCATTCTAAAACATTTATACGAGAATATACATATCAAGCGAGTGAAGCGGACAGCAAGATTACTTCTCGGGCAATTGCTTTGGAACAGGTCAAGAGATTACTTCTCGAAGAAATCGGAATGTATGTTCACGCTACCGTGCAAAATGAAGAAATCGAAGTGAGTGGTGAAGTACGGGAACTTACTTCCAAACAGATCGAAATAATTTCAGCAGGAATAACGGAAACTGAAATTCTCGAAGAAACCTGGAATGGTGAAATTTATTACATAAAAGCGGAAATTCAAGTCGATGAAAACGATGTCCTTAAAAGATTGGATAATGCTATCAACGACGATGAATATCGAGCAGAATTAGAGGAATCTCAAAAGAATACGGAAGCAGCACTTTTAGAGATTGAACGACTTAGAAACGAACTGGCAGAAACTAAAGATGAATTGGAAAAAGGGAATATCAGGGACGAATATAAGCAGAAAAGCAACGAACTTTCAGCGGAAGATTTCTTTCAAAAAGGAAAAAACGCGATGTATTCCAGAAATATCGATGTTGCTGAATTTAATTTCAGAAAAGCTCTAGAATTGAATCCCGAGCATACTCATTCTTTGGTCGGTTTAAGTGCGGTTTTAAGTAAAAAAGGGGAAGTAGAGGAAGCGATTGTTTTATTAAATCGATCTTTAAAGATAAAACCGGATTTTGCCGCAGCCTATTTAGGTCTGGCACAAGCATACAAATTGATAGGTGATCATAAAAAAGCGGTTGCAAATTTCCAGAAAGCGATTGAAATAAATCCCAAACTGCCGCTTGCTTATTATGCTTTAGGTTTGCATTTTCAGAAAAATAAAAGACCAAAAAAAGCGATCGAATCATTTCAGAAAGCAGCCCGATTGGGTCATAAAGAGTCGCAGGATTTATTAAGAAAGAGAGGAATTAAGTGGTAGGAAACTTGAAACTTGTCCTAAGCTCGGGCATCTCCGCAGGAGATGATGAATCTTGGGATAAGTTCTATGTGAGTTGCACGAGAGTGAAAGGTTGCAGTTTTTTTAATATCTCCTGCCTACGATCTGATAAATACTGCTATTCATTTCCCGTCTGAAACCGGAATGGCTCTTGATCTTTTCAAGGATCATGAAACAGAAAGTTTTAAAATTAAACGGTTTTTATAAAAAAATCGATTTTTAAAACTTGCCGAATTTTTTATAATAAAAAAATGAGAGCAGAAAGATTTTTGGAAGAATATATGAAGAAAAAAGATAAAGTTTATGAATGGATAAAAAATTCTTATTTGAGTGAGGAAGCAAAAAAGAGATATTTAGAGTTGTTCGATGATCGATTGAAAGCAATAATGATTGAAAATTAAATTAAGATAATATTCAGTTTATTTCAGTTTTTTCAGTTTATCTCAATAAAAAAAAGAGAGGAGGGAAAAAATAATGGCAGGAAGAGAAAATTGGTCGAGCAGAAGAGCATTTATTCTTGCTGCGATCGGTTCTGCGATCGGTTTGGGAAATATCTGGCGTTTCCCGTTCAAATGTTATGAGAATGGCGGAGGAGCATTTTTAATTGCCTATATTATTGCTATGATCACAGCTGGAATTCCATTATTGATCATGGAACTCAGTTTGGGACATCATTTTAAACTCGCTGCTCCCCTTTCATTTCGGAAAATAGGAAAGAAATTTGAATGGGTCGGCTGGTGGGCAGTTTTTGTGGGATTTGTCATTGTTTCCTATTATGCTGTAGTAATGGCTTGGGGATTGAATTATTCGGTATTTTCCTTTACCCAGGCATGGGGAGAAAACACCAAAGATTTTTTCTTCAGCAACTTTCTGGGATTAACAGACAATCCTTTTCATCTTGGAGGTTTTCGATTACCGATTTTAATTTCCCTGCTCGTAGGTTGGATACTGATTGTCGGAGCAGTTTGGAAAGGAGCAAAAACAGTATCTAAAGTTGTTTATGTAACTGTTTTTCTGCCCTGGTTGCTGCTGATCGTTTTTGTGATCAGAGGAGTAACACTTCCCGGTTCTCTGGTCGGGATCACATATTATTTACAACCGCATTTTAAAGAATTGTTAAATCCAAGTGTCTGGATCACAGCATACGGACAGATTTTTTATTCGCTCTCCGTAGGTTTTGGAATTATGATCGCTTACGCCAGTTTCCTGCAGAAAGATGCGGAAATCATCAACAGCTCCATC
Organism: Candidatus Cloacimonadota bacterium; assembly: GCA_011372345.1. Taxonomy (NCBI): domain Bacteria; kingdom Pseudomonadati; phylum Candidatus Cloacimonadota; species Candidatus Cloacimonadota bacterium. The sequence goes on along the minus strand of DRTC01000634.1, from coordinate 7,492 downwards.
ATCATCACTTTAAGCAATTGTGCAACTTCGTTTCTGGGTGGTTTTGCTGTTTTCGGTTCTCTCGGTTATTATGCCCACATCAGCGGACAAGCCGTAGAAAAAGTTCTCAGTGGAGGACCCGGACTTGCTTTCATTACTTATCCGACCATAATTAATAACCTGCCGTTTGCCCGTATTTTCGGAATTATCTTTTTCCTTATGCTGTTAACTCTGGCAATCGATTCCGCTTTTTCATTGCTGGAAGCTGTTTCTTCTTCTGTGCGGGATAAATTTGGCTGGGGCATAAAACGATCTAATATTACGGTCGCTCTTGCCGGATTAATTGTTGGTTTAATATTCACGACCGGAGCCGGACTTTTCTGGCTGGACATTGTTGACAAATGGATCGAATTTTTCGGATTATGTGCTGTTGTGTTGGTCGAATGCATTGTTCTGGGCTGGTTTTTCAAATTGGATAGACTCAGGGAATATGCCAATTCCTATTCGGAGATCAAGATTGGAAAATTATGGAATTACCTGATCAAATTAATCCTTCCGCTTATCATCTTTGCTTTGATCATATCTGAAACCATAAAACTAATTTCAAAAGGGTATGAAAATTATCCCAATGCTGCCCTTCTCATTGCAGGTTGGGGAGTTGTTTTATGTCTTCCCGTGTTGGCGATGATCTTTTCAAGCGTCGGTAAAAAAGGAGAAATCGTATCTGAAAAAGTTGCAATTCCAAAAAGTCCTTTTATCAATGATATCGGGTTTAAACGCTTTAACAGATATTTGTATTCTATTCTCATTTTAGGATTTATTCTGGCTGTTTTTATCATTCTGAGCTTCTATTTTGTTTCTTTGAAACCGTTGATCATCTTTTTTGTTGCAGCTTATATTTTCCTGACTTTGATTGGAGGAGCAATTTATTTCACGATCATTTCGATCAAAGATGATGAAAAAAGAGACGAATGGGCAAAGGAAGCTTTTCCGGAAAAATAGATTATGAAATTTATAACGATTCGATTCGTTAGGAACGACAAGTCGAAACAGATTTAAAAAGGAATGAATAAAAACTTAAATTAAGTTTCCTTTCACGAACATGATTGGAATTTTAAATGGAAAAAAGGAATTCTATGAAACTCAGTTTTCTGGTAATTATCTTAATAGCAATATCATCACTCCTGTTTTCTCAATTCGATGAACTGAAGATCCTTGAAAAAAAAGCTGATAATCTCACGCAAAGAAGACAATTTGAAAAAGCAAATGAAGTTTATCTCGAATTACTAAATAAATTTCCGGAAGAATTTGGTGTTTTAGAGAAATTGATCATCAATTACCTGCGAACTGCAAAACTGAAAGAAGCTGAAACAATCCTGGAGAAACATAAAAATATCTGTCCTGAAAGCGATTATTTAAGTTTAAAGATCCAGATACTTTTAAGAAATGGAAAAATAAAACAATCTTATAAAATGGTGCAGGACTTTCTTTCAAAAAATTCGGGAAATATTAATTATTACAGTAAGTTCTCACTGATCTTCCAACAAGCTAAACAGGATAAATACGCTTTGAAAATCCTGCAAAAAGCAAGAGATCTTACTAAAGATGATTTTCTATTCGCACTCGAAATGGCAAATTCATATCAGAACATGGAGCAGTTTCCGGAAGCTGTCGAAGAATTTCTCAAACATCTCGAGAAAAACAACGACTATTTCCATTATGTTCTGAATAAATTGCAGAAAATCCTTTTCCAGGATAAATCTCAAATTAAAGCTATCGAGAACTATGTTGCTCAAAAAAAAGAAAATGAACATTTGATCGAGATCTATGCTTTATGTCTTGCTGAAATCGGAAATCTTGAACAAGCCCTCATGGAATATGATCGTTTGGAAAATGAGCGTCTTATTGAATTTGCAGACAGGTTTTTCTCTACTGGAGATTATGAAACTGCTCAAAAAGCTTACAAAAAGCTCCTTCTTAAATTGGAAGATCCTCTTTTTATCGCAGATGTAAAAATTCGGATCGCTGAAATTTATATGTATCAGAACAACTTGATTTCAGCAAAAAATATTCTTCTCCAAGTTTATGATGATAAAAAAATTCAAGCAAAAAAATATCGTTTTCATACAAAAGCCAATCGTTATTGCCGGGAATTATTAGCAACCATCGCCATCAGGCAGGACGAAGATAAAGAGATAATTCTGCAATTTATGAAAGAAGCAAAAGAATTTGCTTATAATCAGAAAGAAAAAAAAGAGATTGATTTCCAGATCATCCATTTTATGATCATGTCGGAAATGTTCGAGGAAAGCAAAATCGCTGTAAATGAAGTTTTGGAGAACGAAGATCCTTCTTCTGATATTTACAAACTCGGTTTTTACTATTCATTTCTGATCGCAACGATGGAAAATAATCCTGAAGCTGATAGTCTGCTTGGTGAACTGGTCATTAATCTCCCGGAAAGCTATCTGACAAATGATGCTTTGCAACTAACGATCCTGATAACAAATTTCAGTGAAGATGTGAAATCTGAATTTCTGTCTGCATATCGAAAGAAATTACTTTTTAAGTATGATGAAGCTTTGAAAATCCTCTCTAAACTTTTTGAGGATTCGAAACAGGAAGAAATTCTGATCCTGATTGGAGAATGGGCATTAGAAAATAATGATCAGGAAAAAGCAAAAGCTGCCTTTTCATATAAATATGAGAGTGAAGTTATCAACGAATATGCACAATTAAAATTAGCTTCCCTAACCAAAGAAAAAATCAAACGGGAGAAATTCATCACCGATTTTTTAAAAATGAATCCGCAATCTGTATTTTCTCCGGAATTCAGACACCTTTTGGAGAAAACAGCAGGCATATAATTATGCATCCAATCATCAGGAATTTAATCTTTATTTTCATTTTAATAGTTGTTTTCCGCTTCTTCGGATTTATTTTTCGCTTCGGGATAAAATTCTGGTATATTGTCGTTCCTCTTATAATCATTTTATATCTATTTCGAAAGAGAAAAGCAAAAGATAATATCGATGGACTCGATCCTGACAAAGAAATAAAATTGAAAGAAAAGCCTACCGTTGAAGATGATGATTGATAAATTGTCATTGCAAGGTTTACAAGCCTTTGGCTGGATTCTCTCAAGGGAATTATTATGAAGCAATCTCTTTCCGATGCATCAAACAAAGGAATTCTTTCACTTATGATTAGGAAAGTTCACAGATATAAGATTGCTTCGATAGAAACAGCAAGAAGAAATCTCACAATAACACTATTAAAAAAGCAACCTGATGAACAATAAAGAACTCTCCCCACACAACCAGTCGTATCTGCATAATTTTACTTTTCATCTGAAAGTCGAAAAAGGTTTATCACCCAACACTGTTGAAAGTTATTTAAATGATATAAGGAATTTGCTAATTGTTTCCAGCAAAAAGGTCGAAGAGATAAATTCAAATGATATTGTAAATTATTTCGTCTCTATGCAGGAAATTGGTATTTCCAATACAAGTATTGCCCGGAAAAGAAGCTCATTGAAAGCATTTTTCAAATTTTTAGCAGAGGAAGAAGTCTCTATTTCTTTGAATATCGAGGAGATTCCTGCGATCAGGATTTCCCGAAAATTACCGGATGTTCTTTCTGTTCGCGAAATGCTGCATTTATTAGATAATATCGAAACCAGCGATGCTCTTGGACTTCGTAATAAAGCCATGCTGGAACTGATGTATGCCAGCGGATTGCGGATTTCTGAAGTACTGGAACTTTCCCTGCATGATATCTTCTGGAATGAGAAAGTTGTGCGTGTGATGGGAAAAGGCAGAAAACAGCGGATTGTTCCGGTTGCTGAAAATTCCCTGTTTTTCATTCAAAATTATTATAAAAAGGGTAGACCGGAACTGAAAAAAGATAACGAAACCGATATATTTTTTCTCAATAGATTCGGCAGGAAGTTGAGCCGAATGGGTGTCTGGAAAATTATTGAAAAAATATCTCTACAAGCAGGAATTAAAAAACATATTTCTCCCCATACTTTTCGTCATTCCTGTGCAACACATCTGCTCGAAGCCGGTGCAAATCTGCGCATCGTGCAGGAACTTCTCGGTCATGTCAGTATCAACACAACCCAGATATATACGAATATCGATCGGAATTTTATCATTAAAGAACATCGTCTTTATCATCCGCGAGGATGATTTTTTTTTGGTCAAATTGATAGAATTATTGACATCAAAAGAAAATTATAAAATTTGGCAGACTAATAAAAATATTGGAGGAATAAAAATGAAAAAGCTTATTACACTCACAATCATAATTTTTACGATCGGTTTTATCCTGGTAGCAGAAGGTAAACCATTGGAAAGAATCGCTAATGAAATTGGGGTAGAAGGGGAAAAATTTTATAATGACGGGAAATATTTAGAAGCTGCACAAAGCTTTGAAAATGCGATCAGCAAACTCGAAGAAGCTGTGCAGAAAGATGGCATTCCTGAAGATAAGGAAAAAATTTCCCGCTGGTATGAACTTGCTTTTAATGGCTATTATCAGGGTAAAGATTTCACTAATGCCCTAAAGATCCTTGATAAAAGATTGGAACTTTCACCTGGTAATTATGACCTGGTGAAGTATCAGGCAATTATCTATAAAAAACACCTTAACGACATTGATAAAGCCAATGAAATCCTTATGAATTTTGATCAGCAAAGTCCTAATTACAAAGCTCGAAAATCAATTGCTGTTAATTTTAAAAAATATAAAAAAGATAAAGAAAATGCTCTGATCTGGTACAAAAAAGCATACGAGTTGAAACAGGACGCTTCCGTCTTGGGAAATATCGCGATCCTAAATAAGGAATTGGGAAATAATCAGGATGCGATCGATGCTTATGAAGATTTCATCAAGACTAAACCTAAAGAGAGTAAATTGATTAAAGCTTACAAAAATCTCGGAAAACTTTATGAAGGTATGAAAAATGTCTCCAAAATGACAGAGAATTATGAAAAAGCAAATGCCCTCAAATATGATGAGAACCTGACAATTCTATTGATCACCAAATATCATGAAACCAAACAATATGATAAAGCTACAAAAAATATCGAACTCCTTCTGAAGAACAAACCCGAAAGCCCCGATGCTATTTATTATCGTGCCTTGATCAATTATGATAAAGGAGATAAAGCTGCTGCCAAAACAGATTTTGTGAAACTTATCAATGATTCAAAATATGGAAGCTCTGCCAAAGGATACATTAAAAGTATAGCATCTGAATAAACGGAGAAATAATGAGAAAAACAGTTATTGCTGCTAATTGGAAAATGAATAAACTCTTCTATGAAGTTGAAGATTTTCTTATAGAATTAACCGATTTTGCAGATGAAACATATCTGAACGATGTCGTTGTTATTGTCTTTCCGTCCGCTATTTATCTCGAAGTTGCTAATGATATAACTAACGACAGCCAGATCATTGTCGGAGCGCAAAACATCCATGAAAATGACGCTGGTGCATTTACCGGAGAAATATCCGCACCCATGCTCAAATCTATTGATGTTGATTATTCACTGGTCGGTCATTCCGAAAGAAGAAAATATTTTAATGAAACTGACGAGACTGTGAATAAGAAAACTAAAACGCTTTTGAATAATGATATGAATGTAATCTTATGTATTGGAGAGACTCTGGATCAAAGAGAAGCAGGGATTACAAAGAAAATTGTGTTGGAACAATTGCAGAATGCTTTAGAAGGTATCAGAGTGATCGATAAGATTTTCTTTGCCTACGAACCTGTATGGGCAATTGGAACAGGAAAAACCGCAACTCCGGAGCAGGCTCAGGAAATTCACAACTTGATCAGAAACTGGCTTCGAGATAATTATTCAAAACAGGTTGCAGAAGAAACTTCCATCCTTTATGGTGGAAGTGTTACTCCTGAAAATATCGAAGACTTACTCAAACAGCCTGATATCGATGGTGGCTTGATTGGTGGAGCATCTTTAAATGTGGAAAAATTCATAGATATAATAAATACGGCAGTGGAGATGAACAAATAATATGCTCGATCTAAAGTTCATTCGGGAAAATCCTGAAATTATCAAAAAAGCAATTCAACATAAAAATGAGAAAGCTGATGTTGATGAATTATTGAATATCGATGAGAAAAAACGAAAACTGCAATTTGAATATGATAATCTGAAAAGTCAGCAAAATAAAGTCTCGAAAAACATTCCGATTCTAAAAAAACAGAAAAAAGATGTCACTGATCTACTTGTTCAGATGACAGATATTTCCGGAAAAATAAAAGAAATTGCTTCCAGACTCTCTGATGTTTCTCAAAAATTGGAGAGAATTCTTCTTACGATCCCTAATATTCCACATACTGATGTACCCATAGGAAATGACGAATCCTTTAACTCATTAGTTAAGACCTTTAGTGAAAAAAAGGCATTTACTTTTACTCCTAAAGATCATCTTGAACTTGGGAAAGCTGAAGCCCTTTTTGATTTTAAAAGAGCCAGTAAAATTGCTGGTACCGGTCATTCAATTTATACAGGTAATGGAGCAATGCTCGAAAGGGCTTTAATTAATTTCATGCTTGATTTCCATATTCAAAACCACAACTATAAAGAGATCAGTGCTCCCTTCCTTGTAAATAGAAAAACCATGACCGGAACAGGACAACTTCCCAAATTAGAAGCGGATATGTATCGAATCGAGGAAGAAGATATGTTCCTGATCCCAACTTCGGAAGTTTCCGTTACGAATATTTATTCCGATGAAATTCTTCCATATACGATGTTGCCGCAAAAATATGTTTCTTATAGTCCCTGTTTCAGGAGAGAAGCTGGTTCTTATGGTAAAGATACAAAGGGCTTACAGCGTCTCCATCAATTCAATAAAGTTGAAATGGTTAGATTCGTTAAACCGGATAATTCTTACAAAGTTTTAGATGAAATGCTGCAGGATGCAGAAGATATTTTAATTGCTCTCGGTTTGCATTACAGAGTGGTTATACTCGCTACCGGAGATTTGAGTTTTGCGTCTGCCAAAACTTATGATATTGAGGTTTGGTCTCCGGGTACAGGAAAATATTTAGAAGTTTCCTCGATCAGTAATTTTGAAGATTTTCAGTCAAGAAGGGCTTCCATACGCTTTCGAGATGAAGATAGTAAAGTCAAATTTGTTCATACCTTAAATGGTTCGGGAGTTGCAACTCCAAGAACAATGATAGCTCTTCTGGAAAATTATCAAAATGAGGATGGAACAATTTCAATTCCTGATGTTTTAAAACCTTATCTTCCTGATATTGATGTAATTTAGTTTATAATATAGAGTTATAGATATAATTTATCTGATCTTGAATCTGCATTATAGATTTTTTCCAATAAATTCAATTTTTTTAATTGACATAGAAATGGTATTTTAAATTTTGAGCAAACCTTTTTTATAGAGGTATGTATTTTAGTTCCTTAATAGCGATAAGATAGAAGTGTAAAGAGAGAGAGTTAGGAGATATATT
>DRTC01000633.1 GCA_011372345.1 Candidatus Cloacimonadota bacterium | reverse complement strand
TGCTCGCTTCTTATCTGAAGAAGCGGGGGAGAAGAGTTTTTCTAACCCGCGAACCGGGAGGTCCGAAAATTTCTGAAGACATTCGGGAAATCCTTCTTAAAAAAGAAAATTCGGAAATGCTTCCTGAAACCGAGTTGTTATTGTACATGGCGAGTAGAAGTCAACACACTGGTGAATGGATAATCCCAAAATTAGCAGAAGGGATCATTGTTATTTCCGATCGGTATTATGATTCATCGCTTGCTTATCAGGGTGTTGCCCGGAAATTAGATATAAACATCATTGACACTATAACTACTTTCTCAACTTTTGGTTTGAAGCCGGATCTGACTTTTTTGATAGATCTTTCAGCAGAGATCGGCTTATCCCGTATCTTAAAAAAAAATGCTGACAGATTGGAACAGGAATCGCATGTATTCCATGAAAAGGTCAGGAAGGGATTTTTAGAAATTGCCGGAAAAGAAAAAGAGAGATATATTGTTATAGATGGGAATCTCACGATAGATGGGATTCATGAAGAGATTGTTAAAAGTATAGAGAATTATTTAAGCAAGACTTGAGTAGCAACGACAGAAGGGAGTGCGACTTAAGAATTGCGACATACTCGGTCAAATTGTTCTCAACTCGCATCCCGAAATCTTTCGGGACAAGTCGAGTCCAATCTAAAAAATGGAGAATTATTTAAGGAAGGCTAAAAAATGAAATTAAACAAAACTAAAAGGATAATAATTTCGGTCAGTATCATCAGCTGGTTTATCATTGCCCTGTTCATTTTACAGACAGCAACCGCATCTGCCAAAAGCGATGAATCACAGACGAATGTTTATAAAAAACTGAAGGTATTCAACGAAGTTCTGTTCAAGCTTCAGGAAAACTATGTCGATGAAATAGATATTTCGGATCTGATCGATTCTGCTATCGAAGGTATGCTCGAAGAAACAGATCCGCATACGAATTATTTTTCTCCCGACGAATTTGAGCGCTTCAGTTCCAATACCAAAGGTGAATTTGGTGGACTTGGTATTTCCATCGATAAAAAAGGAAAGTTCATAACCGTTGTATCTCCCATCGAAGGAACTCCTGCTTATCGGATGGGAATAATGGCAGGTGATAAGATCGTTAAAGTGGATGGTGAGAGTGTCATCGATGTGGACACTGATGAGTCGATCAAAAAAATGCGGGGTGAACCAGGGACAAAAGTTGTGATCACTATTGTGCGTCCGGGAGTAGATGAAGAACTGGATTTTGAAATTGTCAGAGAGATCATAAAAATAAAAAGCATACCTTATGCTTTCAAAATGGATAATGGTATCGGTTATGTCAGGATCAGGCAGTTCAATGCTAATACGACTGAAGAATTACGGGAAGAACTCGATAACCTGGAAGAACAGGGAATTCGCGGTCTCCTGATAGATTTAAGATTCAATCCGGGTGGTCTTCTAAATGAAGCGATCAATACGGTGAACGAATTTATTGGAAAAGGCAAAAGAGTAGTTTATACGAAAGGCAGAACTCCGAGAACGAATATGGAGTATTACACTAAATATAACAGGCTTCGTAGTGGTTACCCGGTGGTTGTCCTGATCAATGAAGCTTCTGCCAGTGCTGCCGAGATCTTTGCCGGTTCCCTGCAGGATTATGACAAAGCTCTGGTCGTTGGCAAGACTTCGTTTGGGAAAGGTTCTGTGCAGCGTCTGTTCCCGCTCTCCGACGGCAATGGGATCAAGATCACCACAGCTAAATATTATATCAATTCCGAAAGATGCATTCACAAGGATATCAATGACCGGCTTCTGAAGGGTGAAGATGTTACGGATGCAGATTTTGAACAGGCAGATGAAGATCATCTCAAGGATATTCATTACACTGAAAAAGGTCGGATCGTTTACGGTGGCGGCGGAATTAATCCTGATATCGAGATCGATCAGAGCAGGCTCTCTAACTTGGGACGAGAATTACGCCGGAAAAATACATTCTTTAATTATTCTGTCAATTATATGCTTGATCATGAGGATGAAGTAGCTTTAGATTTCCAGGCAGATGACAAGATCATTAAGGATTTTATGGATTATGCTCAAGCAGACAGTATCGAATACGAATTTGCGGAATTAGACAGCACTTATGATTGGATCGGAAATGAAATCACCTGGAATATCATCCAGAGGAAATTCGGTGACCTCGAAGGATACAAAGTCCTGATCAAAGAAGATACTCAACTCCAGGAAGCCCTGAAAATATTCGAGCAATACAATACTCTCGAAAAAATGTTCGTGCATGCTGAAGGTTTGAAGGAAAAAGTAGAATAGTTATCTGTTTGACTCGAAAGCGAAGCGTCGAGTCGAATCCGGAAGAGTAGTTCGGAACTTGTTCCGAACAAAACATTGTCATTGCAAGGTTTACCAGCTTCAGGCTGGTTTCTTCTTGCTGTTTCCAGCGAAGCAATCTCTTTCTTATCATTAAGGAAGAGTTGTAGATTGCTTCGCGGGTATTACTTTGTAAGATTCCTCACAATGACAATTTTAATTAGTTAAGTTATTGTTTTTCTACCTACTTTAATGGAGGAATCATGTTTAAACTTCTTTTAAGTCTTATGATTACTCTTTTTATAAATTTATTCTTATTCGCTGACGGCGTGCAACCCGCAGGTTCAGGAACAGATGAGGATCCCTATCAGGTTTCCATTCTGGATAATTTATTATGGATCAGCACTAATCCTGATTCGTGGAGTTGTCATTTTATCCAGACTGCTGATATCGATGCTTCGGAGACAGTTGATTGGAATGATGGGGAAGGTTTTTCATCTATTGGATCATTATATATAACACCTTTTATGGGCAATTATAATGGTCATAATAATACCATAAGCGGAATTTACTGTAATCGTGATACCCTTACTTCAGGATTTTTTGGATTTACATCAAATGCATTTATTGAAAATTTAAACATAATTAATGCTAGTATCAATGGTAATGGAAATTGTGGAGTATTAATTGGTTGGAGTGGAGGATCTGTTATCCAAAATTGCTTTAGTACTGGAAATGTAACAGGATCAACTTGGATAGGAGGTTTAATAGGAGATAACTCACACACCGATATTATTAATTGCGAAAGTAACTGCAGTGTTACAGGGAATACTTTGGTTGGTGGTTTGACTGGTTGGAATTATAACAATTCTTCAATTATCAATTGCCATAGCAATTCTAATGTTACCGGTTATCAATATGTAGGCGGAATGACAGGAAGAAATTTGATCGGATCAACATTGCAGAACTGTTTCAGTACGGGAGAAATTAATGGTAATAGTGATGTTGGGGGATTAGTTGGACTTAATGATTATGATTCTGAAATAGGATTATGTTTCAGTAATTGTGAGATTTATGGAACTTATCAAAGAATAGGTGGATTAGTTGGTTATAATAATTCAGTTATAAACAATTGTTATAGCAGGAGTAATGTTTCAGGATCGGGCTTTATCGGTGGTTTAGTAGGAAAAAGTTTTGGTGAAATAACAAATTGCTATAGTACTGGATATATGGATGGAGAGTATCAAGTTGGAGGTCTTATCAGTCTTGGTTCTGCTTTGAATTCTTTCTGGGATATGGAAACATCAGGTCAAACTACAAGCGACGGAGGAACCGGAAAAACAACCGCCGAAATGACAAATGTTGCAACCTACACAGACCTTTCCACTATCGGTCTGGACACTCCCTGGGATTTTGTGGATGATCCTTATGATGATACAGGCATTGAAGATATCTGGGCTATCAATACAGAAATAAATGACGGCTATCCCTACCTGGCAGACATTATTGTTGGAACGGATGACCATGAGATTGAAGAAACAACATCTGGCTCGATAATCAAAAACATCTATCCTAATCCTTTTAGCCAACAAACTACGATCAAGTTCAATATTAAGGAAACAGAAACTGCAGTTTTATCTATTTATAATATAAAGGGTCAGAGATTATTATCAAACAATTTTCAGGCAGGAACTCACGAATATCTTTGGAATGCAATAAACTATGCTTCCGGAATTTATTTCGTTAAATTACAAACTCGCAATTATTTCAAAACCGGTAAGATGTTGTTGGTTAAATAGGATATTCCTCAGTTCATCCCTTTTTTCCATTTTCCTTTCCAAAAAACCATAAACGCCCCGAAACTCGTCCTTAATATACTGGATGTAAACATTCTGTATATAATCGTAATTTATAAAAAACAATCTCAAGCTATCTTCTGCAATACATTCACATATTCTTTTCCGGATAGGGGTAAAGGTAATTGTTTTCCTTCCTGTTGATAGATTTCTATCATTTCACCAACGATCTCGCATAACTCGTTGAATACTTCTCGTGGATTATTTCCATGACATCCGCCATAAAACAATTCAGGACAACTACCGATATAACATTGATCCTTATCAGACCATTCGATAAGTTTAACATATTTATCAGCAAATTTCATTTTGCAACTTCCTCCAAAGCTAAACGCATAGCTTTTTCTTGATAATGTATTGCATCATCGCTTTTTTTCCCGGATATGGTGAGGTTTTGATACTTTGGGATGAACAAAATTCAGATGATTTCCCTTCCCACCTTTATTGATAAAACCTGCTTTAATTAATTCTTTAATGAGATATTTTATCTTTTTTGCCATTACTCATATCCATTTATTATTCATTTTCCCAAATATCTGAAAGTATTTTCCTGTCAAATGAAAATTCTTCATATCATTCCCTTCTTCCACTTCCCTTTCCGGTAAACAGTAAAAGCCCACAGACCGGCTAAAATATTACTGATCAGCATGGACCACCAGAGTGCATCATAAGGATAAGCAGCAAGCGGAATGGATAAAGGATAAAATATCTTGCGGAAGAAATCCGAATCAAAGAGCGAGAGTTTCAGGATATAACCTGATAAAATATAAACCAGCGGGATCCTGAAAAACCAGAGTCGTGAAATATTGAAGAGCATTGCCGGTCGGGTATGTCCCGAACCATTGAACACACCTATAAACACGAACAGTACTGCAAATACAGCCGCAGCAAAAGAAGTTATCCGCATCATTCTCCTGCCGATCTCGATCACCTCCGGATCATTAATATAAAACCTGATCAGCGAAGAACCGAATAGAAATACCAGAATAGTACCGGTTGTCATGATCGTTAATACAAGTGCAAAACTTACTTTCACGCTTTGAACAGCTCGATGAACCTTTTTAGCTCCCAGATTCTGCCCGATGATCGTTGCCAGAGCACTGCTGATTCCCATTGCCGGCAGCATAAAGAAATTGATGATGCGGTTTCCAATCGAGAAGGTGGAGATCACGACCGTTCCGAAAGTATTAACAAATCCCTGCAGGATGAGAAATCCGAAACTCGTTACAGAATGCGAAACCGAAGCCGGAATACTGATCTTGATGATCCTCTTCAGCATTTTTGGGTGCGGATAGATATCTTTCTTTTCAGGAACGATCGTGGGCATTTTCTTAAATAAAAATAAACTGCGATCCCAGCTGCGAGGATCCGCGCAATGAGTGTTGCCAAAGCTGCCCCGAAAGTTTCTAACTTGGGAAAGAAACCTATTCCGAAAATCAGGATGGGATCGAGAATAACATTCAAACCAACAGAAAATATCTGAATTTTCATGGGAGAGATCGTGTCTCCCAAACCATGCGAAAAACTCTGGTAAGACATAAAAATGAACATGAAGACAACACCGATTAGGATTACGGAAATATATTCAATTGCGATTGAAAATATCTCTGCAGGTGTTCTTAGCAAATAAAGTATCTCATCCAGAAAGATCAAGCTTCCGGAAATAAAGATGATGCAAAACAAGACCACGAGAATAATGAATTGTCCTACAACCTGCCTTGTTTTTTCTATTTGATTTGCACCTTTATATTGAGAAATGAGAGAAGTTCCGGCGATGACGAATCCAAAACCGAAAGAGGAAAGAAAAAAAATGAGAGGAAAAGCAAGTCCGGCAACGGAAACAGCACCTTTGGCATTTTCTCCCAGTTTTCCCAGCCAGAATGTATCTGTCAGGTTATAAAAAGTCTGCAGGAAATTGGAAAACATGATCGGTAAAGATAATTTAAGAAGATTCTTGAGCAAATTTCCTTGAGTTAGATCGAGTCCCGACTGTTTCATTTTTCTCCAATTTTTTAGGAGATTTGTTTTTATCCGGTTTTGAAGTCAAACCTTTTATAGAAAAACTTGCCAAATTTCAAAAATTTGGTAAGTTTAATAATTCGGAACTTATTCCGAGAAGCAATTTTATATTGATATTCTCTTTTCCATGATCCCGTGTCTAACAAATCACTGATTAAACGCAGAGCATAAGTAAAGAGCATTTCCGCGCAGGAGTTTAGGAATGAGTAATTTCGTGCATTTATTTTATCATCTCCTTGTGTCTTCGTGACTTTGCGTAAAAATTTCCAGAAAAAAAATTCCTTTTAATTTGACAAAAAACCAATAGATTGCAAAAATTAAATCATAAATTAGAGAGGATACTATGGCTGAAAAAAAGATAGCTTTTGGAATTATTACCAGAGAATTAAAAACACTATCTCCCTTGACAGACTTTCTCGATAATGCTCTGAAATATGGTCATTATATAGATAAATTGATTATTGGTTACCAGATATATGTTGATCCCGGAATAATAAAACATTTGGAAAAATATTGTGAAGTAATTCTTATTCAAAGAGGAAATTGTCCTTTCCTAATAAACTCGCTGAAAAAGTTAGGACTTTCCAATGAGGAAACAGAAATTCTATTAGCTACTCCTTTCCTGGAAAAATACGGAATGGTCGCTTACGGAACTTCTCGGAATTATAATCTTTTAACCGCAATATTCTCTGATATCCGCTACCTCTATTTTTTCGATACGGATATTTTTCCAAAAATATTGAATCGAAACGAAAAGAATGAATATTTTTTTGAAGACATTGATTTTGTCGGTTCACATCTGAAATATCTAAAGCAAAGCGAAGATGTAGTCGTTACGACCAGCGATTATACAGGATATTACATCATTCCGAGAATGGATTTTCCTGACTTGGAAAAACTGCTGGTGGGAGTGCAGAAAGAAAATAGTTATGAATATATCAAGACAGTTGATTCACCGGTAGTTCAGGAACAATATCTAAAGAATATCCGTCCGACAAATAAAATTCTGGGTGGTAATCTGGCGATCGATCTAAACAAGATCGAGATGTTACCTCCTTTCTTTTCCACAACTCTCGTGATCGATGACGAATGTATCAAAGGCAGGGGAGAAGACACGCTTTTCGGTCCTTTGATCAATAAAAGCAACGGTCTCTGCCTGGATATCGATCTGCTGATCTTCCATAACTGTTTTGGAGATTTTCCACACAAACCGAAGATAACCATTCAAAAAAATATCGATAGATTTTATTATGCCTGTATGGGATGGATCATCCGTAATCCTTTTTATAACTGGCTCCATTCAGAGTATATCAGGGATTTGGAAAAAGTAGAGACAAAACAACGACTGGAAGCATTAAAGATCGGAAGTAAAGCTGCTGCCGAATATTTTATGGATAAAAGATTTCTCAAATTACCAAGAGCTTTTGAAATGGCTTATACGAAACTCGATCAGGATATCGAATATTTCAACAGGTTGATGGAAACCTGGGATAAAATGAAAAGATTATTGAAATAAGATTGTTATTAGTTTTCTTTGAACATTTAATTAATGTGTTCGTTTTGTTTGTATTGCCTGCCAAGGCGCAGCGGAGCAAAGTCTGGTTCGATGCTAAAATAGGAGAAAAAAAATGAGAACTTATATGGTTATTCCAACTTACTGGTCTGGTCCTGACGGAGAATGGAAAGAAGGAGATGCTGTTTACGATCATGCAACTCCGCTCAATGAAGACGGAACTTTGATAAGAGCTTTAAGATCACTGCAAATTCTCGATGATAAGAATTTTACTTTGATCATTCTCGCAACAGTCACCAACAATGAATATGTAGATGCAATGGAGAAAAAACTAAAAAAAATGCTCAAGGAAACTGAAATTCCGGTTAATACGATCTTATTTACTGAAAAGAACCTGCGAGCTTTGAAAAAAGAACTTTATCGAGATTTGGATCTTCCTGATGTTTTAGCATTACGAGGTTATTCTAATATTAGAAATCTCTGCCTTTTCATTCCTTATATACTGGATGCTGAAATTGCTGTTCTTATAGATGATGATGAAGTCTTTGAGGATCCTGCTTTTATAACCAAAGCCAAAGAATTTATCGGGAAAAGGTTTTATGGAAATACGATCGATGGAGTTGCCGGATATTATTTGAATGAAGACAACGAATATTATGATAAAGTCAACATTGTACCCTGGATGACATATTGGGATCGCTTCGGCGGAAAAAGAGAAGCCTTTGATAATATTATCGGAAAAGAACCTCGTTTGAAGAAAACACCTTTTGCTTTTGGGGGTGCAATGGTCATTCATCGCAATTTGATGAGGATCGTTCCTTTTGATCCCAAAGTTACTCGGGGAGAAGATACTGATTATGTCATTAATTCCCGTATCTTCGGATTTAATTTTTTTCTCGATAATGAATTAGCGATCAAACATCTTCCACCTCCCAAAAAACATCCGGTCTGGAAAAGATTCAGGGAAGATATTTTCCGTTTCCTATATAATAAATCAAAATTTGATAACCAGTCTCCAAATACAAATCTGCACGAGATCAAACCGGAAGATTTCGATCCTTATCCGGGGCAATTTATGAAACCTGATCTCGGTGATAAGATCTTCAAAACAAACATTATTCTCGCTTTGAATTACCTTGCAGATGGAGATGTTCAAGCCTGCAAAGAAACGATCAACAATATTTATCTCGCCCGTTATGATGCGATTCCGCATTACAATACATACTCCACTTACCTGGAATTTCAGAAAAAATGGCGGAAATTATTGGAACACACGAAAAGTTTCGGAAGCGTGCTCAAGGATATCATTCTCGAGGGACAGATCATAACTTTTGATAAATATAGTTTCCAGAAGAAAAAATTATTGGAACAAACTCATATCAAAAAAGAGATCAAACTGGAAGACATCGATCTTTTCAAGCAATTTACCAGGAAAGAATTAAGAAGACTATTCTTTATTTCTGAAATAATCAACTTAGGGAAAAATGAATTTGTATTCAAAGTGGGAGAGGAAAAAAGCTGCATTTTCATAGTATTGAATGGAGTGCTGCATGTTTTCAAGAAGAATTCCATGACCGGAGAAGAACTTCTCGTTACGGAAATAAAACAGGGAGAGCATTTTAATGAAACATCCCTTTTTCTTTCAGAACCACACACGGTTTCCATTAAAGCTGTAACTTCGGTCGATTTGATGATGATCAAAAAAGAAGAATTGATGAATATCATTAAAGAAAATTCCGAACTTTCCTCTAAAATCCTCTGGATCATCTCCAAAAAATTAAGCCAGAGATTGATCCAGACAACAAAGAAATTCTCCGATTCTCATGAACAAACTTCCGATGTTTCCGATATTTTTTAAAAAGAAATTAGCCACGAAGTTCGCAAAGAAGCACGAATTTATTTTTATTATATTAGGTGAACTTGACTCGTAACGAGGTGCGAGACGAGAACAAGCGATCTAAAAACATTCGCAATTCTCGACTCACATTCCCTTCGGTCATTGCGAGTCAAGTCTTGCTTAATTATCTTTGTGTCACTTCGTGTTCTTTGCGGCTACAAAAAAAGGAGTCAAACCATGAAAATATTATTAATAAATCATTTCCCTCTGCAGGGTTCCGGCAGCGGGATATATACGATGAACATAGCTCAGGAACTGGTTAAAAAAAAGCACGAAGTGCTGGTCATCGACATCGATAATCAACTCGATACAAATGATTATCCCTTCCAGAGAAAAACAATTATGTGCGACCAAACAAAAAATGATGATCCCGACCTGAAATTCAATTTTCCCTGCTTCACGACGCATCCCCGCAGCACTTTAACTTATTATGACCTATCAGACGAACAGATGCAGGATTATATCCAAACATTTATCAGAACTACTAAAGAAGTTGTAGAAGATTTCAAACCCGATGTCATTCACGCTCAACATTTATGGATCACTCCTTATGCTGCTCTGAAATCCGGAATTCCGTATGTGATCACGGTTCACGGCACAGATCTGATGGGTTTTGAAAAAGATGAAAGGTATCACAAATATGCAATCGAAGCTGCTGATAATGCAAAAAAAATCATAACCATTTCACGACAGGTTCACAACAAAACTCTGGAATTGTATAAACTCCCGGAAGAAAAATTACAACTTAATCCCAATGGTTTTGACGAGAATATCTTCAAAGTAAAAGAAATAGATAAAAAAGCACTTTTCCAGCAATTTGGGATAAATACTGTTCCCGGAAAGCTCGTTAGTTTTGTTGGTAAATTCACTGATTTCAAAGGGATCGATGTTCTCATTAAAGCTGCTCGTATTATTTCGGATAGGATCCCGGAAGTAATGTTCTGTCTTGCCGGAGACGGACAACTGCGACAGGAAATGGAAAATCTTAAATCAGAATTGAAACTCGATAATGTCTATTTTCTCGGTCATCAAAACCAGGTCGATGTAGCCTCCCTTTATAATGCAGCTGATGTTTCCGTAGTTCCTTCCCGTATCGAACCCTTCGGACTGGTTGCGATCGAAGCACTTGCCTGCGGAACTCCGGTGGTAGCAACAAATGCCGGAGGTTTACCGGATTTCATCAATGATAAAGTCGGGCAGCTCGTGGAAATGGAGGATCATCAAGCATTAGCAAAGGCTATCATCGAAGAGCTGAAAAATAACACTAAATTGACCAAAGGAAAATATGCAGAAAAATATGCTGAAGATTATTCGTGGAATAAGACTTTGCAGAAGGTGATAGATATCTATAGGAAAGCGATTAATTAATTATAAACTTGCCAAATCTCAAAGATTTGGCAAGTTTGTTAAGAATTAAAAAGGAAGAAAAATGAAGATCAAACGAGATTATGACAGGATTATCGATGAGATAAAGAAGATCGATGTAGATTTTTTATTTGGGTATTGTAAGAGATGTATTCAAACTTGAAGACCTGATCAAAGAATTTCCAATGTATAAAGATTTAAATTGGTCTGATATTTCTTATAATATAATTAATAAATATCACCACATCGTTTACACTTTTTTCGTGCATTATTCTGGTTCTTTTTTGGCAATACGAACTTGTCATTAATTACTCTAACTATATGATTTATTTGATTTTAAAACAGTTCTCAAAGGTCATTCGGACTGTTTTCAAATCAAATAAATCGTCTCCAAAAAGTGTTAACGATGTTATGATATATGTCAACTACCTTTTATCCAGCATCGAGAAACTGGAAGAACAAGTTGCTATCTATGAAGAAGAGAAAAGACTCAATGAAGAACTCTCCGAGAACATCGATATCAAAGAAAAAACGGTTCAGAAGCAGAAAGACAAGCCTGAATATACGAATATTGTGGTGCTGGGAGGAAGATGGACGAGTGATAACAGGAAAAAGATCATCCAATACCTGCCGGATAACGAGATAGAATTCATCGAAGCGGATAAAACCCTCCGTAATTTCGATAAGATCGCAAATTCCGATATCATCTTTTTCGATACGAGTTATGACGGGCATTCTTATTACTATAAAGTGAAGAAATGCAGAGGGGAATTTTATCATATAAATGCTTCCAACTTAATGGATTTCGAAAAGATCTTCGAAAGTGAATAGGAATCCCCTTTAGTTACCACTGATAAGGGATGTTATCAGGAATAAAAAAATATTCTACAGTATAACTCTGCAAGAGTTTAATACATATAGCCGGAGGTGAAACTTCCGGTAAATGTTCACAGAGAGAAAACAACTCTGAAAGAGTTGAATAAAAAATAATTGTGATTTAATGGTTTTCTGAGATGAAAAATCTATTATAAGGATGAGCAAATGTCGAAAAGGAACTATATTCCCCATTCTGATCTTTCATTTAAGAGTTTTTCATCCAGATTATCCCATAGAATTAAGGAACTGCAGACTTTATAGGTTTAAGCGCGGATAAAGTACAACGATTAGAGGAAAAAACAGCATTATTTGCAGAATCTCATTCTAATCTTATGAGAGCTAAAGACCAACAACAAGCAGCAACTGCAGCTAAAAATACAGCCCGGAATGACCTGGAGAAATATATTCGAATGATTTCCCGGATAATTCAGTCGAATCCTGATGTTACTGCTGGTATTTTGGAAAGTATGGGCTTGCCGGTGAGGGATAAAGTGCGTTCTATCGTTAATCCGGAACAACCGGCGGATTTAGTTGTACATGCTTCTCCTGACCTGGACAAGCCAGAACCAAAAAGGACTCACCGCAAAGACGCAAAGTCGCAAAGTTCAAAAATACAAATACAAATGTTTTGCTAAAAAAACACGAATATTAGAAGTAAGATACTAAAGGATATTCTAAACTGAAATGGAAAGCCGGTGAAAATAAACCCGGTGTTATGTATGTTATTGAAGCACTTATCGGAGATACTAACGGTTTCCAAATGGTCGATGTTGTAACAGATACGAAATATATTCACAAAGGGCAAACTCCAGGTGTTATGATTGTTTATAGAGTCAGAGCAAAAAGAGGAGATAATCTGAGTATTCCATCCAATGAAGCTGCGGTTTACGAATAAAATAAACATTTCCTTTGACATAAAACCATTATAAATTAAATTGTAATTAGTCCTTTTTCAGACGCATAAAGGGGGTGACCAGGTTTCGACAGGGATAAAGGGGATCGTCGATGCATGTCGAGGAGATTACCTGCTCGTTAAAACGGTGATAACTAAATTTAATCGCAGATTACGATTACGCATTGGCTGCGTAATAAGTAACCACATTCTTTGCCTGTTTCGCTGTTAGGA
The DNA here is from genome assembly GCA_011372345.1 of Candidatus Cloacimonadota bacterium. Taxonomy (NCBI): domain Bacteria; kingdom Pseudomonadati; phylum Candidatus Cloacimonadota; species Candidatus Cloacimonadota bacterium. Next base: position 2,259 of record DRTC01000633.1, on the reverse strand, counting down.
CTGCAAAAGAATGCCATTTATAACAGCTATAAACGGCAGATGTCTATAATGTCGTTCGAAAACTTATAGGCTGGCTTTCTGTCCGGTTTGACTGTTCTTCCTGTAGAAAGCGAGATCAAAAACAGCTAAACATGTAGATTCGGCTTTTGACTTATTTCTGGACGCGGGTTCGATTCCCGCCACCTCCAGTCTTCGTTTGAGCAGAGCGAAAACGAAGACTGTCACGGCGTAGTGCAACGAAGCCGGACAACCAGCTAAAGATTAAACTCATATTTTGCTCAAACTACGCCTTGGCACGCCAATTAGATTGAAGATTTAATATTCAAATTACTAACAGGAACAGTATTATGGAATTATTTGATATACTAATTATATGGTTAAGTCATGGATTAATTTGTGCTTGCTTATCAAGTTTCATTTCAACATAAAAAGGTTACAGCGGAGCAACCTGGTTTTTTATTAGTTTAATAATTGGGATATTTGGATTAATTGCTGTTACCGGACTTCCGGATAAAGAATTAAAAGAATTACTAAAAGGATCACAGCAATTTAATTGTGAAATTGATTTCAAACTGAAGAAGATTTTGTATTTTTTAGAAGAAAAACTAATAAAGGATAAAAAACTTAATCAAAAAAATGGGAAAGAGCACATCGCAAAGAAATGAATTCAATAAATCATAAAAATTTGCTTATTAAGCGTATGCTTTAACTAATGAAATTCTTTTATGTATATATTCTGCAAAGCATAAACTTTCCTGATAGACACTATACAGGCTTCACAGAGGATTTGCTTTCCCGTTTAGAAAAACACAATTCAGGACAATGTCCTCATACTTCAAAATTCAAACCATGGAAAATTAATACTGCAATTTCTTTTGATTCCAAAGAAAAAGCTATGGATTTCGAGAAATATTTGAAAAGTCATTCCGGAAGAGCCTTTGCCAAAAAACATTTTTAACAGCCAGCAGGTAAGCCCCTGAAGGTCCGAAACAGACCTCTGCTGAAATTGCTAAATTAAACTAAATATTGGGATGCCTGCTGGTTTTTTTTATTTATGAGAAAATAATCTATGAAATGCATTGGAGCACATGTCAGTATTGCCGGAGGAGTTGAGAATGCTCCTCTAAATGCGGAAAAAATCGGTGCGAAAGCGTTTGCTCTTTTCATCAAGAACCAGAAGCAATGGAAAGCAAAACCTTTTACCGACAAAAATATAGATGAATTCAAAGAGAATTGTAAAAAGTTCGGATATAAACCGGAAAATATTTTACCGCACGATGGCTATCTAATAAATCTCGGACATCCGGAAAGGGAAAAACTCGAAAAGTCAAGAACTGCTTTCCTGGATGAAATGCAGAGATGTGAACAACTTGGTTTGAAATATTTGAATTTCCATCCGGGAAGCCATTTACGACAGATATCCGAACAGGAAAGTCTTGATCTAATTGCAGAATCAATAAATATATCCATCGCTAAAACTTCTTTTGTGATCCCTGTTATTGAAAATACAGCAGGTCAGGGAAGTAATATAGGTTATAAATTCGATCATCTTGCTTACATAATTTCTCGAATCGAAAATAAAGATAGGATCGGAGTTTGCATCGACACCTGTCATTTATTTGTCTCCGGATATGATTTTAGAACTAGAAAAACTTATGAAGATACATTCGAGGAATTCGATAAAATCGTAGGTTTTAATTATCTGAAAGGCATGCATCTGAACGATTCCAAAAAAGAACTGGGAACACGAGTCGATAGACACGAAAGTATCGGCAAAGGTTTTATCGGTATCGAAACTTTCCGATTTATTATGAATGATGATAGATTCGAGGAAATACCTCTAATTTTGGAAACTCCAAATAGTGATATCTGGGCGGATGAGATCAAGATACTTTATGGTTTGAAGGGATAGATGGCAATGATAATGTATTTTTAGTGTATTTATCTGAAAACTAAAAATCGAATAATTTCAAAATAGAACTCTGAAAGAGTTTAATATTAATAACCACAAGAAAATCTTGTGGATTGCGATTTCAGGAAAAAAACAACTCTGAAAGAGTTGAATATCGGTAACAAGTTCATAATTGAGAGGAAAGTTTTTTTATTCAATCCTTTCAGGATTGGATCAGTTCGGTCATCTCTTTTCCAGAGATTCCATCTCTGGTTATTAATATTTAATCCTTTCAGGATAAGTAGATGTTGGTTCTTTTTGATAAGCGGATGTATTTCACCACTCTTTTTCAAGCGCATTATATTCAT
>DRTC01000632.1 GCA_011372345.1 Candidatus Cloacimonadota bacterium | reverse complement strand
CTTGTTTCATATGAACAAGTTACGAGCCTTGCAGAAGGCTTAAAGTCTCTCTATGAATGGAGGTTCAACTATGAAAAAAAATATCATTATTATTATTTTTATTCTCTCATCATTTATCCTATTTTCTCATCCCAAATTCATAAATAATGAATCTATGAATGTTTCGGATTTTGAGTATATTAGAGCTGATTCTGCTCATGGATTCGATGTTCAGAAATATGAGATAACACTCTATATCAATGATCAGACTCATTATATCGAAGGAACTGTGGTTGCGGATGTTGTTGCAGAAGAAACTCTGACTCAAATCCAATATGAACTGGAAAGTTTGAATGTTGAAGAAGTACTTGTTAATGATGAAATTGCGGATTTCTCACATGCAAATGGTTTGATCACGATCGATCTGGGAACGATTGATCCAGGGGAAGAGTTTTCAACTTCCGTTACTTATTCCGGTTATCCTGTTTTGAGCAATGATGTTTATCATCTTGGCATGATCTTTGGCTCGAATTATGTATTTACTCTTTCCGATCCAAGTGGATGCAGATGGTGGTGGCCTGCTTATGATCATCCCTGGGACAAAGCAGTAGTAGATCTTCATGTCAGGATGCGGAATGACTGGCTCGTTGCCTGCAATGGTGTCAGAACAGCAATTGAAGACAATGGAGATGGGACCAAAACTCATCATTGGGAAGGTGAAAATCCGATGGTGACTTTTCTTCCCTGCATAACTGCTGCTAACTATTTGGAAATCAATCAGACTTTTGGAGAAATTCCAATTCAAAATTTTGTGACAGGAGCGTATTATAACAATGCTCTCGAAGATTTCAGCAATCTGCCCTTTATGATGGAGGTTTTCTCCGAAAAATACGGAGATTATCCTTTTGAAAAATACGGAAATGCAGTTGTGCCAATGGTTACTTTCGGAGCAATGGAACATCAAACCATGACCACCTTAGGAACTTCATTTATTGATGGAAATCATGGCGGAGAAACGATAATTGCTCATGAACTTTCCCATCAATGGTTTGGAAACTGCCTGACTCCCCTGACCTGGGCAGATGTCTGGCTTTCCGAAGGTTTTGCTGTTTATTCGGAAGCTCTCTATACGGAAGAATGGCAGGGATTTGAAGCAATGATAAATTATATGATCGTCAGCATTCAGAATTATTATAAAAACTGGGCTGGAGGAAATTCTTATATTGTTTATGATCCTCCTTATAATGAATATTTTACTCCTGCGACCTATGAAAAACCGGCATCAGTTCTACACATGTTGAGATTGCTGGTAGGAAATGAAACCTTCTTCGAGATTCTCCAAACCTATTTTCAAACCTATTATAATCAGAATGTTGTTTCTTCTGAATTTATCGAGATTTGTGAACAAGTCAGCGGAATGGAACTGTCTCAATTTTTCCAGCAATGGATCTTTGAGCCCGGATTACCAAATATGGAATATACATATTTTCTGGAATTGGAGTCATATTCTCCCCGCATTAAAACTTTTGT
>DRTC01000631.1 GCA_011372345.1 Candidatus Cloacimonadota bacterium | reverse complement strand
GAATAATAGTTTTGCTGTTTTACTTGGAAAATTCGGTGATCAAATACCATTTTTAAGCAGGTTTTTAGAAGGTGATGATCTTCCTTTCTGGTTAGGAATTCCTGCAATCATACTTTTTTATTTTTTGTTAAAAATCTTTAATTCTTTGAATACAATAAGGCAGAAATAATTTTTAGAGGAGAATAAAATGTGTGGAATAGTTGGATATGTCGGAAAAAGAAATGCAACTCCGATAATTATAGAGGGCATTAAAAGATTGGAATATCGCGGATATGACAGTTCCGGGATAGCAATTATAGATAAAGAAAACAAATTGAAGATCTTCAAAGAATCAGGAAAAATTACCGAACTCGAAAGAGCTTTACCTTCTCCTGAAGAAACCTATGGTAAAATCGGAATTGCTCATACGAGATGGGCAACTCACGGAGAACCAACTCAAATAAATGCTCATCCTCATACTGATTGTCATCATAAATTTGCTCTGGTTCATAACGGTATCATCGAGAATTTTAAAGCATTGAGAAATAAACTTGAATCCGAAGGTCATGTTTTTACATCAGATACGGATACGGAAATTCTGGTTCATCTGATCGAACATTTTGCTCATACGGAAAACAATCTGACTCTCGCTGTTCAAGAAGCACTCAAACTGGTGGAAGGTACTTTCGGGATTGCTGTGATCAATGCAGACCATCCAAGATTGATGATCGCAGCTCGCAAGGGAAGTCCTCTGATTCTCGGCATCGGAAAAGATGAATTTTTTGTAACTTCCGATGCAAATGCGATCCTGATCCATACAAAAAGAGTTATTTATTTACAGGATAACGAAATCGTTACGATCAATGATAAAGATTTTGAGATAATTACTCTCGATAACCAGGTTGTACAGGCAAAAATTTCCGAAATTCAGTGGGATGTTTCATCAATTGAAAAAGGTGACTATAAACATTTTATGCTTAAGGAAATTTTTGAACAACCTGCTTCGATCGAAAATGCATTTCGCGGAAGATTGGTTGATAAACTCTCAACTGTCAGGTTAGGCGGTTTGGGAATGACAGGTGAAGAATTACGCAGGATCAAGAAATTACAGATAATTGCCTGCGGAACTTCCTGGCATGCAGGTTTGATTGGAAAACAGATCATCGAAAATCTTGCTCATATTCCAGTCGAAGTCGAATATGCAAGCGAATATCGATATCGAAATCCGATAATTACTGAAGACACTCTTGTTTTTGTGATAAGTCAATCAGGGGAAACTGCTGATACTTTAGCTGCTCTACGCGAAGCTCAGGCAAAAGGTGTTCGTGTTCTGGGAATTACCAATACGGTTGGAAGCACAATTGCTCGGGAGTCTGATGGTGGAGTTTATATTCATGCTGGAGCAGAAATCGGAGTTGCTTCTACCAAAGCTTTTACTTCCCAGGTTACGATCTTGACTTTGTTAGCTGTTTTACTTGGCAGGATGAGACATCTGAATCCTTCCTTTGGAGCATCTTTTAACAAAGAGATTAAAACCATTCCAGATAAGGTTCAGAAAATCCTGGATCAAGACGCGCAGATCAAAGAAATAGCAAAAACAATAAAAGATTCAACAAATGCTCTATATCTGGGAAGAGGTGTTAATTTCCCGGTTGCTTTGGAAGGTGCTTTGAAACTTAAAGAAATTTCTTACATTCATGCAGAAGGTTATCCCGCAGCAGAGATGAAACACGGTCCCATCGCTTTGATCGATAAAAATATGCCGGTAGTAACAATTGCCTTAAAAGATGCGATCTACGATAAAGTAATTTCCAACCTGCAGGAAGTTAAAGCTCGAAATGGAAGGATAATTACAATTGCCACCGAAGGAGATGAGGAGGTTCGATCTTTTTCAGAAAGTGTCATCTATATTCCGGAAACTTTCCATACATTACAACCGTTACTTTCTGTAATTCCGCTGCAGCTTCTTGCTTATCATGTTGCTGATCTGCGTGGTTATGATGTCGATCAACCGAGAAAT
>DRTC01000630.1 GCA_011372345.1 Candidatus Cloacimonadota bacterium | reverse complement strand
TCTTAAACGGCATCGTGATCGAAAATCCATAAAAATCAATTCGAGATTTTTCCATCCACTTCCAGAAATCGTTTAAATCTTCAACCACAAAAGGAAGATAAACAGCATCGATCTTATTTTTCCTGAAATAGTCATTATAAAAGAAAATTCCGAGAGATTTCTCAACCTGTTTCCCACCAACAATTCCTCCGATTTTTGTGCTTTTTGATATTTTTTGGAGATAATATTTTTCTACTTCTTTTATTGTTAATTGTCCGTTTGCTGTTGGAAAAAAATCGAGTCCGACAAAAGTTCCTACTGCTCCAAATTGTTGAAAAAGGAGACGGGAAATTTTTCCCAATTTTCCCATTCCTGCGAAAATTACCGGCTTGTTCGATTTTGAAATTAAATATGAGATTTCAAATAATTCTGAATATTTATCGATGTTGACTGCAATTTTCAGGAATTTTGAGGGAATAGAATTGGAGTAATTTATGATCTCTTTAAGTTTTTCAATTCTTAGAGTATCGGAAAAATTGTGATAAGAAAGGATCAGATCGTCTGGATTTATCGAGGTTTTTTGGTAGCGATTTATTTCAAGATCAACCAGACAATTGTGATTAGCAATCACTTTTTTGTAATATTCTATTTTTTCTGAAAAAAGAATTTCGGACTTTCCACCTTCGGAAATGTCTCTAATCGTAATTATGGCTTTTTTATCTATTAGATTATCAGGAAATTCCGTAAAATTTTTATTATAATCCAATCTGAATTCGAGTAATTCAAATTTATTCCGATATTTTTCAACGGTTTTTTGAACGAATTGTTTATTTAAAAATGGGATGGATAATATGATCATAACTTAAATCTTTTTTTAGAAACCATTAAAATGGTTATTGCTTGTTCTCCATAAGTCATATCACCACAATAAATTGTGGTGTTTATCTGATTCTTTCCATTACTTTTTCAGAACAACACCCGAATTTATTCGGGTGATAAAAGCAAAAAATAATGAATAAAAAACCATTTCAATGGTTTCCCAATCTTCGGATCATTATTGCTTTTTCTTACTATCTTCAATTATCGTTTTCCAGATTGTTTCGACAAAATTTTCATTGATATTCCATAATTCTGCTTTCTGTTTGAGATTTTCCAAAAGTTCATTTTCCCGATTTTTATCTTCAATTTTCAAATTATTTTTGCGTTTAAATTCTCCTATTTTCTTTGATATTTCCCGCCTTCGATAGAGTGCGATCAAAATATCTTCATCGATTTTAGCGATCGTTTCCCGGTAATCGGTTAGAGACCGCTTTTCTCCTGAAATCAATTTCTGATAACTGATCGCGTCTGTCAGAACCAACTTGGTCATTGCTTTGGCAACTGGTAAGATCCTTGGAATAATGCAGGTATCATGTCTTCCTTTTGAATGGAAAACAACTTCTTCATTAATTTGGGTGATCGTTTTTTGAGGAATATCGATCGATGAAGTCGGCTTCACTACAAATCTGAAAATAAGAGTTTGTCCAGTTGAAATTCCTCCTGAAATTCCACCGGAATGATTTGTGAGGAAACCAGTTTTGTCCATTTGATCATTTGCTTCGAGTCCTGTTTTGGATGCAAGTTCAAATCCATCTCCAAATTCGATTCCTTTTACTGCTCCTATAGAAAGGATCGCTTTTGCCAGGTTTGCATCGAGTTTTTCAAAAACAGGATCTCCCAAACCTGCGGGAAGATTCTTGATCTTAACCTCCACGATTCCACCAACAGAATTTCTGTCTTTTTGAATTTGAGAAAGATAATCAATTAAATTTTCATAATTATCTTTATCAAACCAGGATAATTCATTATGAAACTTAAAATCGAAATTTTTTACTTGGAATTTTCCGATTTGAATAGGGTAGAGGTTGATCTCGATATTCCCCAACAAATCATTTACCATTCCGGAAGCTGCAACTCTTGAAATTGTTTCTCTTCCGGAAACTCGTCCTCCACCGCGATAATCATAAATTTTGAATTTCCTGAAAAGAGAGTAATCTGCGTGACCAGGACGAAAAACAGCTTTCAGGTGATCATAATCTTCGGGTTTCATATCTTTATTGTAAACAACAAGACAAATCGGCATTCCGGTTGTCTTGCCCTTAAAAACTCCGGAAAGGATCTCGATCTTATCTTTTTCTTTTCGTTTTGATGAAAATTTTCCAATTCCGGGTTTGCGTTTTTCTAATTCCTGCTGGATATCTGCTAATGGAAAATCGATTCCCGGTTTTACATCTTCGATCACAACACCGATCGCTTTTCCATGACTTTCACCGAAAGTTGTTATGCCAAAATATTTTCCGAAACTATTTGCTTTCATAATTAATGTAGAACAGAACTTGTTCTGTTTCCTTTTTCCTTTCACAGGATTTTTTTGTAATGGTTTCGGAACAAGTTCCGAACTACCGTAGAACAGAACTTGTTCTGTTTCCTTTTTCCTTTAACAGGATTTTTTTGTAATGGTTTCGGAACAAGCTCCGAACTACCGTAGAACAGAACTTGTTCTGTTGATTTTCAAATTCTCAAAATAAATTTTGAGTTAGTTTTTCGGAACAATCCGTCTGAAGCCGGATTAAAAATTCCGAACTACTTACAACTGCAAATAAATTTGCTGTTAAGTCCAGTCTTTTTTTCAAAAAGTAATT
>DRTC01000629.1 GCA_011372345.1 Candidatus Cloacimonadota bacterium | reverse complement strand
TAGTGATGTTCTGACCAATTGATTTCGTCTCAAGAAAAATAAAATTCATGAGTTTAAATAAAAATGAAATTTATAAGAACAGTTGTGATAATATTGTCGATTTTAGCTTTGACCAATTGTTCAAATAAAAAGCAGGGAAATGATAAAGATCAAATCATTTTCCATGTTGACAGCTTGCTTCTGGACAGCACATACACCAATTCAAAACTTGAAATTGACTTTAAACCACCCAAAAACTGGAAGGTTATTTCTGACGAATTAATGGAATCTATCAAAGCAAATACGGAAACAATATCTGATTCGATAAATATCGATTTGCAGAAGGTCTTTATGAATAAGGATATTTCAGGTTTTTGTTTTATTTCAACTTTTGAAGAGAATTATCATTCCCGCAATTTTGTTAAAGATTACATTTTGGAGATCAAAAAAAAGAATTCGGAAAAATCTATCAAGGAAGGTAATTTTTTATATAATGATTTCAAGATAATGCAGTTATCGATTTTTGACCAGGATAATATTAATCTGAAATTGATCATTCAATCTCAAAAACAAAAAACATTCTTAATAGATTATATCATTCCCATGAAATTTTATGAAGATAATTTAAGGGCAATCGAGTCTTCCATTGGCTCGTTATCAAATAAAGAAAAAGAAGGAGAGAAAAAATGAGAAAAGCGATTATTGCAGCAACTCTGATTTCATTATTGATCGTTGTTGGCTGCTCAACTCACATTCATACGGTTGGCAGTGGACCGCAAAGTTATGAAATTGTCGAAGCCCGACAATGGTATATCCTGTTTGGTCTTGTTCCTTTGAATACTGTCGATACGAAAACAATGGCTGCGGGAGCAACGGATTATGAGATCAAGACCGAGCAAAGTCCGTTAGATATTTTAATGAATATTTTTTACAGGTCAAATTTCTATTTATTCCAGAACTGTAACTGTCACAAAATAATAGATATTTTTGGAAGACCCGCCCTTTTAATTTAGCTCGGAACTTTTAATCCGACTTTTGACGGATTGTTCCAAGAAAGTCAAACAAGATTGTTTGTCATACAATCTTATATCCGGCTTCCCCAACTGCTTTCTGGATATCTTCCGGATTAAAATTACCGGATATTTTCGCATTTTTCTCATTCAGACTAACAATCACATCTTCCACCCCGGAAACTTCTTTGATGGCATTGGTAACATGCATAACACAATGATTGCAGGTCATTCCTTCGATCTTGAAGATTTTTATGTTTTCGGAAACACTCACATTATCCTCCGTTCTGTGAGATCCGTATTTTATTTTTGCTGATAATTTCCTAAATAAAGACATCAATAGGATTATTGAAAAAAGGATTAATAAGATATTCAAAATTAAAGAATTTTCCTGATGATGCTGCATAAATGAATAGCTCTTTTCACTCCCAAAAATATCAAAAATAAAATTCAAAGCAAAACCACCAAGAATCGCAAAAATGGAAATTACAGAAAGATAAATTATCACGATTTTCTTACCCATAGCATTCCCGATCAATGCGATTGTCGCCGCATTTGTAGCTGGACCAACAACCAGGAAAACGAAAGCAGCTCCCGGAGAAATCCCTTTCATGATCAAAGAAACTGCAATAGGAATAGAAGCTGTTGCACAGACATAAAGCGGAATTCCGAAAGCGATCATGATCAGCATACCGGTAAAACCTTCTCCTCCGTATCTGGCAAAAAAGTTTTCCGGAATAACGAATGAAATTATTCCAGCCAGAACTATTCCGAAAACAAGCTGCAGAGAAATATCATCAAGGAATTCCACGAAAGCATATTTCATCCCGTAATGAAGTTTCTCGAGGAATGAATGTGTATGAGGTTCGGTTATTTCGCAGGTATCACATTCGAAAGCAGGAGAAATATCCTCTCGATCTTCCTTCTCATCTTTTGTCAGATTATTAGTGATCATTCCACCAAAAATTCCCATGATAAAAGCAGCGAGCGGACGGAAGATCGCAAAGATGGGTCCCATCATCCCATAAGTTGCAATGATGCTGTCCACTCCGGTTTGCGGAGTCGAGATAAGGAAGGAGAGAGTTGCTCCCTTCGATGCTTTCTGCTTACGCAGGTGCATGGCTGTCGGGATAACTCCGCAGGAACAGAGCGGAAGCGGAACACCGAGAACAGATGCTTTCACAACCGAGAGGAAGTCATTTTTTCCCAGGTGTTTGATGATAAAATCTTTCTTGAAAAAGATATGGAGAAGTCCGGCAACTATCAGTCCGATGAAGAGATAGGGAGCGATCTTGAGATAAGTCTGCCAGACATCATTTAATAAATCTATGATCATTATATTTCCTTTCTATCCCTATAAAACTATTTGATAATATAACAGGAAAAAAAATTAAAACAAAAAAATCGTGCAAGGAAAATCTTACACGATCCGTAGATCAAGACAGGTTCACTTTCCGAAGCCTATCTTACAATATTTCTCACTTCAGCCTAGTGCTATCCGCTTGCGGATAGCACTAGGCTGAAGTGAGAGTGTATAAGTAATCTCTTCCCATCGAATAAATTCGATGGTTAATGTTTTATAATAATTTACTATGGAAAATTGGGTTTATTTTAATTGACACTGAAATCGCATTCTCAATTTGTGTCGCTTTTTTAAAACAAAATTAAAGGAGATTCTCTATGAGAGTGCTCAAATTGGAGAAAAAGAACACGGAAAAATTGTATGATGTTCTTTCAAAATTTGGGGAAGTTTGGTCTCCGGTAAAAGAAGATGAAAGTTATACTTATCAGAAGATCGATAAGGCTGCAGATTTAACTTTTCATCATCATCCGTCGCGGACGATATTACCGGAAAAAAAACTACTTATGCCCCCGAAATTTACAACCCTGAATTTCTCATCAAAAGGTTATGAAAAACCGGAAGAAGAAATTTCATCCAAAGTCGTATTCGGTGTGCACAGTTGCGGAGTTCATGCTTTCAATATCCTGGATAAATTCTACACAACCGATTATATCGATGCCGATTATAAGATCAGAAGAGAAAAACTCATCATTGTTGCAACATCCTGTCTGCCGGATGAATACTGTTTCTGCAATAAAACAGTAACGAGTATCGTTCAGGAAGGATTTGATCTGGCACTTATCGATCTGGAAGATTATTATCTTGTTTGGATAGGTACCAGTATCGGTGATGATATTGTGCGAGTTGGTCAAAGAATAGGGATTTTTAATGAAAATGTGCCAAAAGATGTCACTGAAAAATACTCAAAATATCGTAAAGACAAGCGAGAAGCATTTATTAATGATATTGATCTGGAAGGTATTACCGACTTGATGGAACTTTCCCACGATGCTGATTTCTGGAAAGAACTCGGTGATAAATGTCTGGCTTGCGGTCAATGCACGATGGTTTGTCCGACCTGCACCTGCTATAATATCATCGAAGACAATGCCTTAAATGAAGATGCCGGAACGCGGGAAAGATATTGGGATTCCTGTATGTTCAAAGATTTTTCGTTAACTGCCGGAGATCATAATTTTCGGGCAGCAAAATCCGAAAGGCTCAAACTTTGGTACACTCATAAATTAAAAGCATTTATCGGACATTTCGGATCACCGAGTTGTGTTGGATGCGGAAGATGTATTGTTACCTGTCCGGTAGATATTAATGTCCGAACAGTCGCAGAAAAACTGAAAAAGGGGGCAGAATAATGAACGAACATAAATGCAGTTGCAATAATAACGGTTCTCGAAATGCACATAATCATGAAACACAAGTTCCCGTGATGATGAGAATTATCAGTAAGAAAGATCTGACTCCGGATGTGAGATTCTTCCAAACTGTTCCGACCAAAGATTACAGATACGAAAACCTTGATTATAAACCGGGTCAGTTCATGTCACTTTCCATTCCCGGGGCAGGAGATGCTCCTTTTTCAATTACATCTTCTCCTTCAAGAAAAGGGATCATCGAGTTTGCAGTTCGAAAAGTCGGCAGATTTACGGAAAAACTTTTCTCACTCACAGATGGTGATTTAATTGGACTGAAAGGACCTTTTGGTAATGGTTTTGACTTGGAAAAATTCTCTGGAAAAGATATAATTATTGTTGCCGGTGGATTGGGGGCTGCTCCATTAAGATCTCTGCTTCTATACATTTTGGATAATCGAGAACAATTCGGAAAATTTACATATCTTTATGGAGCCAGAAATGTCGAAGATATGCTTTACAAAGAGGATTTCTTTGAACTTCTCAAATCCGAACAGATCGATCTGCATCTGATCGTTGATGATGAAAATGAAGGATTTGAAGAAAAAGTTAAGAAAGGTCGAGTTACGGAACTTTTCAAATCTATCAAGGGGATCGATCCGAATAATACAGTAGCTGCTGTGTGCGGACCTCCGGTCATGTATCGATTTGTAGTGAAAGAGCTTCTGGAACTGGGAATGTATAAGAATGATATTTTGCTTTCTCTGGAAAGAAGAATGAAATGCGGTGTTGGAAAGTGTGGACATTGTATCATAGATTATGTTTATACTTGTATCGACGGACCGGTATTTACCTACTGGGATGTTCTTCATATGAAAGATCTGATTTAGGAGGAAATGATGAGTAAAAAACCAACACTCGGAGTATATGGATTTACCGGTTGTGCCGGCTGTCAATTAGCGATCATCGATTGTGAAGACCAACTTGTCGATCTCTTTGAAGCAGCAGATATAAAAGTTTTCTATGAAGCAATGAGCAATAATGATGACGAAGCAGAAGTTGATATTGCTCTTGTGGAAGGATCGATAAATACGGAAAAACAAAAAGAAGAATTATTAGAAATAAGAAAAAAGGCAAAAATCCTCGTTGCGTTTGGATCATGTGCGAATTATGGATGTGTGCAGACCATGGCAAATGACGATGGAAAATGGGCAGAAAGATTCAAAAAGGTTTATGGAGATGTGAAATTCACGGTTGGAAAAGCAATGGAAGCACAACCGATCAGTAATTTCGTGAAAGTGGATGTATCGATCCCCGGATGTTCTCCCAGCACTCCTCAAATGCTGATGGCATTCACCAAACTGCTCAACGGAAATATGCCGGTTTATACAAATGCTCCGGTTTGCCTGGAATGTAAATTCAGAGAGAACGAATGTCTTCTAAATAAAGATATTTTGTGTTTAGGACCTCTAACCAAAGGTGGATGCACTGCTCCTTGTCCAACTCACAACACAGGTTGTGTAGGTTGCTGGGGAATCATCGACGAAGCAAATCACACCGCAGAATTGAAGTTGATGGTCGAGAAAGGTTTCAAAGCAGATGATATTATCCGCAAATTCAGTATTTTTGGGGGCGGCAAGATCACTGCCAAAATAAATGAACTTATGGAGGTTGTTCAATGAAAACAATAAAAGTTAATCATCTGGCTCGCGTAGAAGGTGACGGCGGCATCACTGTAGAATTTGACGGCAACAAACTCTCTAAAGTCAATGTGGATATCTTTGAAGGACCTCGTCTGATCGAAGCGCTGGCAGTTGGAAAAACTGCTCAAGAGATAAATTCCATTACCCCAAGAATTTGTGCAATCTGTACGGTTTCACACAAAAATGCATCCGTTCGTGCCTGCGATCGCGCACTGGCAATTCCGGAAACAAAAAAGACTTACTACACACGCGAACTTATGCATTTGGGTGAAATAGTGGAAAGTCATTCTTTGCATGTTTTTGCTCTCGCTCTTCCTGATTTTCTGGGTTATCCGAATGTGATTGCCATGGTCGATAAATATAAAGATATTGTTATGCAGGCTTTGAATCTTAAAAAGTTCGGAAACAGAATTATGCAGATCACCAACGGCAAATTCATTCACGGTGAAAATGCTGTTGCCGGCGGTTATGGCAAGTTCCCATCGAAAACAGAACTTCTGGAAATCAAAACAACTGCGGAAAGTTTCATGGAATTCGTAACAGCTGCGACCGACATTGTCGGCGGATTGGAAATTCCTTCTTACCTGGAAGAAGAAACAGTTTTCGGCTGCTGTAATCCTGATGACAGTAATTCTTTCGGTTATTGGGGAGATTCCATCATCGTTTCCGACGGAACTATAATTCCGGCAATGGAATATAAAGAAAACCTGATCGAACGAGTAGTTCCCCATTCATTTGCAAAACGTTCTTTATATAAAGGAAAACCATTCAGCGTAACTGCTCTGGGTCGTCTAATCAATCTTGGAGACAGGTTGAAAGGAAACGCTGGAGAGTATTATCGCAAGTATCGAAACTGGCGTTGGAACCGCAATCCGTTCTTCAACAATCTCGCTCAATCTATCGAAATGATATATTGTCTGGAAAGAATTCCGGTTGTCATTGATAAACTTTTGGAAATGAAAGATACACCAATCCAGGAACCAACCAGATCGGATGGTCGCGGAGTCGGTCTCGTGGAAGCACCAAGAGGATTGTTAGTTCACGATTATACATTCAGAGATGGAAAAATCATAGATTGCAACATCATCACACCAACTGCTTATAACCTTGATGATATGGAAAAGTACATTGGAATCGCTGCTAAAAATCTGAACAATGCCGGACAGGAAACCGAAGCGATCCGTTTTGAACTGGAAAAGATTGCCCGTTCTTACGATCCCTGCATCAGTTGTGCAACTCACCTGGTTAATGTGATTAAAAAATAGTCTATTAAACACTGAAAAACACCGAATTTCACTGAAGATTATTTCAGAAAATTTTGGAAAATTGTTGATTTAAGAAATATGAATTAGATTAATGCTCGCTCCTGATTAGGGAGCGAGTTTTTTTTATTTTTTGGGAGTAAAATTGTCAAAACCCGTCATCTTAAGCATAGGCGAAAGATGATTTTACAATGATAATAAGAGATTCCTCGACTCCTCTCGGAATGACAGTTCAAGATTTTGAGCAAGACTTAGATCGTCCCGATTTATCTTGATGATTCGAGGATTGTGATAATTTTAATTGATTGTTCTCGACTCACGCTTTGTTGCGAGTCAAGTCCAATCAAAATTGAGAAAAAATGAATTTTGAAAATTTTCTGAAGGATATTTTATCCAAATATAAAAAAGAAGAGATAACATTTCTGGGAATGGGAAATCCTTATCGCAGCGATGATGGTTTTGGAATTGAGTTTGTAAAAAAGGTTAAATCTCTCTTCCAAAATTCTTTTACGGAATTTGATAATAAAGATGAAGTAGTTCTGGAACTTTGTAATAATAATGATAAAGGAATTCTGATTTTCGTAGATGTTTCTGATTTTGAGGGAAAATCCGGTGATTTGAAAATCCTTTCTTATGATGAAATTGAAGATATTGATAAGCATTTTCATAAAATTCCCATCAAATTGTATATGAAATTGCTGATCAGTTCCCAAAAAGAATCTTATATTTTAGCGATCAAACCGAAAAACCTGAAGTCTGTTAATGAACCGAAATTGTCGGAGATCGTCGCAGTAAAATTAGATGAGATTGTTACCCGATTGAAGGAATTTACTACTAATGAACGCTGATAAATTTACTCTAAATAGTTAGATTTTATTGATCCACTTTGTTTTAAATAATTCACACTTGACTTAAAAACCATCATTTAAAAGAAATACATCGATTTTCTTGAGGTGAAAATGTATCGGATATTGATCAACGGGATAGTGCAGGGAGTAGGTTTCAGACCTTTTGT
>DRTC01000628.1 GCA_011372345.1 Candidatus Cloacimonadota bacterium | reverse complement strand
GGTTTGGTGGGATTCATCCTCAAAACTTTTTTTATATCGGTTTTAGCTATTTTTAAGATCAATATGGTTGGGAAAAATATTAATAGAATTTCAGTTCTGACTAAACCCTTGGCAATGTCTTTTGCCTGCCAGTTTCCTCCAATATAAAAGAGAGCCAATAAAACTATGATAAAAAATAAAACAGCAGTCTGGATGGAAAATACATTCTTCTTTTCTTTTCCCCAGAATTTAAGGGATTTTTCTTCTGCAGTGCGGAATAGGACTGACTCATTATTGAAGAGTTTTACTGAGATGAAAATCGCTATAAAATCCAAGAAAATTGTTGAGAAAAGCACGATCAATAAATGTGAAGTTTCAAAACTTCCCAGCATAATATCCCTGAATAAAAGTGAGAAATTAACGATCGGGATCAAAGCAAATCCAAAATTCAGTTCAAATCCAGGCAGAAAACTGACCATCGAAAGCATGATCCCGCCAAACAAAACAGGCATTTGATAACTCTGTGCTTCCTTAATATTTCGGGAATAGGTTGAGATTGAGAGAAGTAATGCGGAAAATAGAGTAACTAAAGGTATCATCAAAAGAAGGATCAGGATGAAATTTGCGATTGGTAACTGCAAATCACTGATGCTTGCTTGATATTGAGAGAAAATATGTTGAAATGATAGATACATACTGAACAGATTCAGAAGTACAGTAATTAAAGAAATAGTGATAATGGTCAGATATTTTCCAATGACAAGTTCGTTCCTGCGAGCTGCGCTGACCAGTATCGTTTCCAGAGTTTTTCTTTCTTTTTCACCGGCAACAAGGTCTGAAGCAACAACTGCCGCACTGCTAATCGTAAGAATTATTAACAAATACGGAAGGAATTTTCCCAAAGCAAAACCGAGCATTTGTTCGGGAGGTGCGATATTTTCTTTTTTTAATTCGATGGCATTGAGGATTTCTTCATTGATTTTTATCTGCTGAAGCCTTTCCCCAATTAATTCATCTTCGATCTCAAAGAGTTTATCACGAATTTTCTGAAAGGTTTTAGAGCTTCTTTCGTTAGTTTCATCATAAATAATTTTTGTGATAAAAACCTGGTAACCGGTTGTTGATAAACTATCATTTAACTCAACCACTGCCTGCAGACTTTTATCCTCAATGAGTTCATGAAAAGTTGTTTCGTGATAAACATCCATTTTCTGCATAACTTGAAGATTCTCTATAGTTTCAAGTTCGGATCTGATTCTTTGAGAATTCTCATCTAAAATGTTGTCATTTACATAAATAAGAATTTCCTGTTCTTCTAATTTCATTTCCTGGCGCGACATCATGGAGGAAAAAGCGATCATGATCAACGGATATAACACGATCGGAAGGACTAAAGAGGTAATGATAGTCCTTCTATCGCGGAAAAGATCGAGGAGTTCTTTTTTGTAAATGGTCAGGATCTTGTTAAAATTCATTAGTTTCAACCTTTTTGGTTTTTTCATTTACAAAATGGATGAAAATATCATCGAGATCATGAAAACAGGATTCTGTTTTGAATTCCTCCCATGTTCCTTCAGCAAGAAGTTTACCTTTATGTATCATCACGATTTTATCAGCAATTCTTTCAGCTTCTCTCATAATATGAGTTGAGAATAAAACGCATTTGCCTTCATTTTTACATTTATGAATAAAATCAACGATATTTTTAGCTGTCAGAATATCCAGTCCGGCTGTCGGTTCATCAAAGATCATAACCGGAGGATCATGAATAATGGAACGAGCAATGGAAACTTTCTGCTTCATCCCAGTAGAAAGTAGATCGACTTTCTTATCAAGGAATTCAAACATATCAAGTAGTTCAGCAATATCATTAATTCTTTTTTTTATTATTTCATCTTCAACATCATATAGTCTGGCAAAATAAGTTATTATTTCTCTCGCTGTCAATCTTGCATATAATCCTGTATCTCCGGAAAGAAAACCAAGATTTGATCTTACTTTTTGCGAATCATTAATGATATCGAAACCTTCAATTGTTGCAGTTCCAGCAGTAGGTTGTAAAACTGTTGATAACATTCTCATGGCAGTAGTTTTGCCAGCGCCGTTGACTCCGAGAAGAACGACGATCTCACCTTTTTCTGCTGAAAAAGAAAGTTCATTGACCGCATATAGTTTTTTTCCATTTTTCTGGATAAATACTTTTGTAAGATTCTCAACTTTTATCAAATTAACCTCAATAAATCAAACTTGGCAAGTTTTTGAGAACTTGCCAAGTTTGTGATTTTAAATAAGAAAACCTAAATTTATATCTTCGGAATAAAATCAGTTTTATCATCGATCATACGAGCAAATTCTGCCAGGATCTTAACAGCTCCCTCCAGATCATTAAATGAAATGATTTCATTAGGAGTATGCATATAACGGTTTGGTATACTTATCAAACCGGATGCAACTCCAGAACGAGTAGTTTGAATGGCATTAGCATCAGTTCCTGTTCCGCGAGGTGCAGCTTCAATCTGATATTTAATTTTTACTTTTTTTGCTGCTTTTTTTAGAAGTGAAAATACTTTCGGATTGATATTCGCTCCTACAACAAGAACAGGTCCCTGACCAATTTTTATATCACCCATAACATTTTTATCAATTCCCGGATAATCGGTTGCATGAGTTACATCAACAGCAATTCCAACATGAGGATCGATTCCAAAGGCACTTGTAATTGCTCCTCTCAAACCGATTTCCTCTTGAACTGATGACACAGCATAGATATTTGCGGAAATTTTATCATCAGCTAATTCCTTTAAAAGAGCTCCGGCTACAAAAACACCGGATTTGTTATCTGTAGCTTTGGTTGCAATAATATTCCTGTTTAACATTTCAATTCCTGGAGAATAAGTTATAGGATCACCGACTGCTACTTTTTTCTCTGCATCTTTTTTATCTTTTGCACCAATATCAATCCAGAGTTCATCGAGAGTTACCGTCTTTTTCCTCTCTTCCGGTTTGAGAAGATGTATTGGTTTTCGTCCGATTATTCCTCGATAAACTTTCTTTTCGTGATAAATATTTACTTTTAATCCGGGAAGTAAAGTAGAGTCAACACCACCGATCGTAGTGAATCTGATAAAACCATTTTCATCGATATATTTGATCATCAATCCGACTTCATCCGCATGTCCGGAAACCATAAATCGAAGTTTTCCTGTTCCTTTTTTTAGAGCAATTACATTTCCGTGAACATCTGTTTTAACTTCATCAGCAAGATCTTTTACAAAATCACGATAAATTTCCTGCACCGGCTGCTCAAAACCGGACGGACTTGGTGATTGCACCATGTCTTTGAAAAATTTTCTTAAATCTTTTTCCATTTCCCCTTCCTTTTTTATTTTAATTTAATAAATTCTTTATCTGCTTTATCTCGTTCCCAAATTGAATTTGGGAATGAGATTGAACTTCGATCAGCAATTATTCGCTACTCCGGTTGCGAATGGATTTATCGTTTTTTTTTCTTGAGTTTTTGGTTTGTCATGAGGAATAATACAGAGGAATTTTAAAATCGAATCACCGGAATTCTTAAACTGATGCTTTTCATTTGGATCAACAAAGATCGCATCTCCTGATTTGAAAGGTCTTTCTCCCCACTCTGTAACTAATTTTCCCGTACCTTCGAGACAAAACACTTCATGTTCCCAGGTATGAAAATGAAAAGGTGTATTTCCATTTGGCTCGACTTCAAACATTCTCATAGCAAAATTCGGAGCATTATCTTTCTGCGAGATCAACCAGCGAATTTTTGTTCCCTTTGCACCTTCAACATTTACATCTTCTAATTGAACATCTTTATAATTTACTAATTTCATTTTCCAATACTCCTAAAAAATTTTCCGATAAATTTATTAGAATCTCTAATATTATAGTATCCGAAAAATCAGTTAAACTGAAATTACTTCTTTTATACGGGGAATTTCTTCTTTCAGAACTCTTTCTATTCCTGCTTTTAAAGTCAGGGTAGCCATCGGGCAACCAGCACATGCTCCCTGTAATTTTACTTCAACTATATTATCATCTCTAACATTCACTAATTCGCAGTCTCCACCATCAGCTTGCAGAGAGGGTCTGACTTTATCCAGAACTTTTTGTACTTCTTCTTTAGATACCATTATATCCTCCATAATTTTTTCTGCCAAAAAAAATATAATAAAATTTCCGTAAAGAAAAATCAAAAATTAAAAAGAGTCCACTCTAAAAAAGGTCAAATTCAATAAAAATTAGAAACCGTTAAAACAGTTAATACTTTTTCCTGTTTTATTAACCACCAACTTAAGTTTGCTGTTAATAAGATGATAGATGACATTAACTGATTCCTCATTTTCCAAATTTTGTACAAACTTTCTAACATATCCAAAATTAGTGCCTTTTTAGAGTGGACTTAAAAAAACCATCATTTTATAAAAATTTGTTCAAATGAAAATTGCTTAATTCAATTTCACTACTAACTAGAAAAAAAATAGATGGTTTTCAGAGATATATTAAATTATAAAATTGATCAGAAAAATCCTTGACTTTAAAGCCCTGACTTAAAGTTTGTCCATCAAATTTAATAAAAAAAAGGAAGACAAAATGAGAAAAAAAGTAGTTATAATGGGTGCTGCAGGACGCGATTTCCATAATTTTAATTTGAATTTCAGAGATAATGATGATTATGATGTCGTTGCCTTTACAGCAACCCAAATCCCCGATATTAATGATCGGAAATATCCTGCCGAATTAGCGGGAAAACTTTATCCGGAAGGAATTCCAATATATGCGGAAGAAGAGATAGTTGACCTGATCTTAAAAAATGATGTCGATCGAGTCGTTTTTGCATATAGTGATGTTCCTTATGAAAGGGTAATGCATAATGCTTCTTTGGTCAATGCAACCGGAGCGGATTTTGTTTTGATGGGACTCAAGAATTCTCAGGTCAAAACAACCAAACCTTTGATCACTATCTGTGCGACTCGAACCGGTTGCGGAAAGAGTCAGACAACCAGAGCTGTTGTTAAGATACTCAAAGACAAAGGTTTGAAGGTTGCTTCTATCCGTCATCCTATGCCGTATGGTGATCTGGTTGCTCAAAAAGTTCAGAGATTTGAAGTTCTGGAAGACCTGGAAAAGCACAAATGCACGATCGAAGAAATGGAAGAATACGAACCTCATATCAAAATGGGAAGTATTATCTATGCAGGTGTTGATTATGAAGCGATCGTACGCGAAGCGGAAAAGGAAGCTGATGTCATCATCTGGGATGGTGGCAATAACGATACAGCTTTTTACACTTCCGACAAGAAATTAGATATTGTGGTTGTTGATCCGCATCGTCCGGGTGATGAATTGGCTTATTATCCCGGTGAGACTAATTTGCATGTTGCGGATGTGATCGTCATCAATAAGATAGATTCAGCTGATCCGGAAGGAATTCAGATAGTGCGCGATAATATTCGAGATATTAATCCTGATGCGATCGTCATCGATGGAGCTTCTCCCATTTCTGTCGATGATCCTGATCTGATCAAAGGTGCACTCGCTCTCGTTGTCGAAGATGGACCAACTCTTACTCACGGTGAAATGACTTACGGTGCCGGAGTTGTTGCTGCTGAAAAATTCGGTGCTGCTGAACTTGTTGATCCTCGCGAATTTGCAGTTGGAACAATTGCAGAAACCTTTGAGAAATATCCTGACATTGGTGTTCTTTTACCTGCGATGGGTTACGGTGAGCAACAGATCAAAGATCTGGAAGAAACGATCAATGCCATCGAATGTGATGTAGTCATTATCGGAACTCCCATTGATTTACGAAGAATCGTGAAAATCCACAAACCTGCTGTTCAGGTTAAATATGACCTGCAGGAAATCGGACATCCGACTCTGGCGGATGTTTTGAAGGATTTTTGAGAAAGATATAATTTATATGACATAAGGGACAGCATGTTTGTTGTCCCTTTTTTATATATTAAGAATTCTTGATCTTAAGAAATATATCCACCTTTTCTGTTTGAATATTTTAGTTCCCAACCCTTTTCTTTGAAAAGTTTTCTAACATTTTTATTAACAACTTGAAAATAACTTTTGCCTGTTTTTTTTGCAATTTCAGCAATCTTTTTTTGGGCCTTATATTTCTCTTCTAATAATTCGCTCTTATACACTATTCCTCCGTAAAT
>DRTC01000627.1 GCA_011372345.1 Candidatus Cloacimonadota bacterium | reverse complement strand
TGTTTCGAGTGTGCGGTGCTCTTTCATTTTTTCTTTCATTCAGAGCACTGACACTTTTGTTATCTGCATCAATCACAAGAATTTGATAAGTAAAAAGCCCGTCAATATTTTATTATCAACGGGCACGATTAGATTTATAATCTCGAATACAATTCAGGAATGCTGATTTTATTTTAACAAGATCATTTTCCTTGTAGAAGTATATAATCCTGATTTCAATTTGTAAAAATAGATTCCGCTTGAGACATTTCTACCACTTTCATTTTTCCCATTCCAAACTACAGTATGAACACCGGCATTCTTTTCTCTATCTACTAATTTCTTAACAAGCTGACCTTTGATGTTGTAGATATTGAGCGAAACCTTAGAATTCTCTTTGAGAGAATAACTTATTGTCGTTGTTGGATTAAAAGGATTAGGATAATTGCTGGAAAGTGTGGTTATAGCCGGAACAATTGTTTCCTCATCTTCCGAAACCGGCAGATATGTTAATTCAAAATCAATTATTTCTGTTTGATTTGGAATGATCACAACATTACTTTCTGTCATTGTTTCATAACCTTCTAAACTTGCTACGACATCATAAGTTCCGACAGCAAGCGGTAGAATATAGTCCCCTGAAACATTCGGTGAAGCGGAATAATTTCCGGCTGTAACAATTACATCTTCTACATTGCCGGTTCCACCATCCAGAGAAATTTCACCTTCAATAAAACCAAAATAAGTAATTTGTTCACCTGCTAAATGTATATTATCGATACACCATCTACGAATACGTTCAGATATCCCATCAAATACAAAGGCAAATTGGAAATTGTCGGACCCGACATCGGGAGTAGAAACTGTAACCTGAATTAGTTCATCATAAAATGGAGCTGTCGGAGGGATCGCTTCCCAAGCAGTATTCCAGGTGTCACCACCATCGGAAGTTGTCCTTACACTTACGGAATAGTCATTTACTGAAACAGTACGTAAATATTGGCGAAATTCCAAGTCAATAGAAGTTGAACCGGTAGTATTTATTACGGGTGAGACTAATCTGGAAACTCCAACGAAGTATGGAGAGGATAATAATCTTGATTCCGGAGCTATACCGCCTGCTTCATTTGACGGATATCCTGTCCAATTGTTCGGATTTAATCCTGTCCTTGTCCAACCGGCAGGAGGATAGCCTGCTGAGAAATCCTCTTCTAAATTAACAGAAGCCTGTGATATTAACAGGTTAAGAGTTCCTTCGGCATGATAACTTATGTCACCGTTCATTTCCCAATCAATAGAAGCTATGTGACCAATTGGTGTAGTACTTGCAGCAGTTACATTGAATATGCAAGTAGAAATATTACCGGCATTCAATAAAGTAAATGTATGTGCCTGCGTATTCAATGTAATGTACGGATCGGATTCAAAAAGCTCTGTTAGTACATTTGCGGCATCAGCTCCACCACTATTCATGAATGACACATAAATATCAGCAGTTTCATCAGGATCAAGTACATTGTTCAATCCATCATCTATAAATACTGAATAAAACTCAATAACCGGTGCATTTAACTCGAGTGTGAAATAGAGTTCCCAATTATCTTCATTACTTGTCACATTTACTGTGAATGAAGCAGTATGTCCATCAGGGCAATTATCGGCTATGGTTACTTCATAATCCGTTTGCGCATTGGAAGAACCACCACTGGGAATATTGTTGTAATTGGAACTTGCCTGAGTTATTGTTACATAATCATCATCAGTTGATATGGTAGCAGATACATCTGTTGCTTCGATCGTTCCCACATTTTGCAGCCTTACATTCAAACCGAGAGTTTCTCCAAAATCAGGAAGGTTATTATTATTGCCGGCAGAATCATCTATCTCTACTGAATCTAAAATAACATAAGCCTGATATTCAACTACGATCTCACCGGAATGCCTGTTTTTGTTATGCCCGATAATTGAAACAGAAATAGTTTCCGTAACTGCAATGGGTTCGAAAGTGGTAGCTGTAACATTTCCATTTACATCTGCCACACCATTTCCTATCAGTTCATTATTCTGTATAAGTGCAACCCTGGCATAAGGTGCATCTGTTTGGAATTGAATATTACTTACTCCAACCGCAATGCTCGGATTATAAATTGCTGTCATATCTTGGGGAACTGCTGTCCTCACATCAAGTGATGGATCACCCAAAACATTTACTTCATAATATCCCCACCGAAAAGTAGCATCGCTGCATTGGGGAGCTCCATCTTCCTTGGAATCGGCATTCATCATACCAACTGTGTAAATATCTTCTCCAAATGTTGCGTCAAAAAATTGACGATCGAAAAATTGAGAGCAAGCATTTGTTCCACCCGGCTGATACCAGCCATAGCGTGAATTTCCCACATAAACTACACACCCGTTATCGATTGTTGTAAATTTTTCGGCAATACAATCTTCATCGATCGCAGCCGGAAGGCAACCTTGAGAATAGATAATAAAGAAATTGTGATTTGTTCCGTTTGCAGTAATATTTGTATTATTTACGGATGACATATCCATCTTCATATTGTAATCGATATGGGAATGTCCTAAATGATTCAAAATGTTCAAGCCGCTATTCATCAGATCCAGCAACTGGTTTTCATTCCAATTTAAATCTCTGTCATAGAGTGTTTCAATGTTCATATTTGAATCGATTCCTTCAGTATAGTATCCGTTAAAACTACCACCGGTAATTATTTCATCTTTGTAATCTCCGCCGTAAGTTTGATTATCCATTTCTTCTCCGACCATAAGAGCTTTGTCCAAATCACCGATCACAGGATTATCCTGATACATTATTTGTTTATTGAGTGCTGCAATCAGTTCGGTGGTTGTATCTGCAGAGATTCTTCCCACATATACTTCACCGAGATAATCCGCTTCGCTTGCTTCTCCCCATTTGTTATTATTATTTACATTCCAGTCCGGTCCGGTTCCGGTTCCTACTCTATCCAAAGCAGCATAATAAAGATCGGAAGGGATTCCATAATCTTCAAAAAAATTATTGACCCAGAAACCACGATGAGGAACGACATTCACATCACCACCAAGAAGCACATATTCTGCACCCATATTTTGGTAAGCATCGATGATAAAGTTTCTGATCTTTTCTTGATTGTCGGTTCCGGTATATTCACTATAAATATCGTTAGTTGTTTTTAAAAAAACATTAAATCCCTGTTCGAGTTTAAAGGAAACAAAATCATTAAAGGAATTACTGTAAGAATCGCTGGTGATGATGATATAATCAAATGTTTCATTTCGTAACTCAACCGGTTGCGGGTAGTTGGAAAGATATTCCGGATTACTGACTATGTTTTCAATTCGCTTTATGGTCATAGCCTCACTGCGATAGAAACTATTGAAAGCTCTCTGTGACGCTGAGGTGATTTCGGTTTCCAGTAAAATCGTTATATTTGTGGAATATTGGATTTTCTTAGTTACGGGATTATATTGAATAGGA
>DRTC01000626.1 GCA_011372345.1 Candidatus Cloacimonadota bacterium | reverse complement strand
TTACGATTACATGCCGGGAAGTTATAATGGAATTCCTATTCAAGTTCAATCAGGGGGTGGAGTTTATATTATTTACCATGCTGCTGAGACTATTTTTTCAAATCGAAAAATTGTCTATTGCTATCTTGATCCTGATGGAAATCTCTTTTACAATGGTCCCATCGAAGAGGATTATTGGGAAGGATATGCAAATTGTGATGTCGATTTTATAACAGGAGATGCCTTTGTTGTTTGGCATCAGATCGTTGGATCGGAAAGTGATGTTTTTATGACTTATGATCTGTTTCATTTGAATGAAGGACCTGGTATTTGGAGAGAACCATTCATTGTGATCGACAATCCTTTTGATCTGATAAATCCTGATGATGTATTCATTTGGCCTTACATTCAGATTGGATCTTCACCTGTGGAAGGACATAGACGAGTTTATGTGATCGGTATAAATTCTGCTTTTACCGGTTATTATCCTCGTCAAAGTGTTCTTCTCGCTTACGCTGATTTTGATACGGAAGACCTTACAAATCAGGTCTCTTTTGAATGGACTTACAACTTGATAGAACTGGCTCCTCCCGGATCGGAGATCTCATTTCATAAATCTTTTGTCGTATCAAATGATGGCAAAGTTGCTTTGATCGGATACAATTCTAATGATGAGATTTATGTCTGTTTCAATGAAAATTATGGAGAAGGTGAATTTACTTTAATTTCAGAAGATTTCAGGTTTGAAATCGATGATCCTTTCCTGGAAAATAGAGAGGGTTTCTTCACGACATTTCTTCACTGCAATCATTTTAATGCGATTTTTTCTGCTAATTCCAAAATAAATTTTGTAGGAACAATGGGGCTTTACTACGATTCCGGTAATGAAATTTATTATTACACTCATTATGTATATCCTAAAATTTTTTCTTTCGATTTCAATTTGAATGAATTTAGTTTCTTTGATTTATATCCGCAAGATGACGATCCGGAAAATCCGTATTTCGGAGATATGATGGGTTGGCCCATTTATTATTATGATAATGAAGATGCCTATCATGAAAACTATTTTCGAATTGTAAAGAATGAAGAAAATAACTGGTTAGCAGCAGTCTGGTCCGATGGTTTGAAAGCAAAACTGGCAAACGATGGAGAACCCGGATATGAAGATTGGTCGGAAGTTCCTGAAATAGCGATCTGTATTTCCAATAACAACGGAGAAACCTGGTCAGAACCGATTTTCCTGAATTCCTTGGAAACTCCCGAACTTGCAGATATGATCCCGTGTTATATCTATCCCGGAGATTTTATCGAAGATTTAGGAAACGAACATGGGAAACTCCATCTTTTCTTTTTGGATGATAATAGTTATGGATCATATATTTTGGGAAATGGACTTTTTGATGGCGGAATGCTCAAATACGCTGCTCTCAATATCGATTTTAGTTATGATGCAGCAGTTGAAGAAAATGATATTTGTAGTACAGAACTTGTTCTGCAAACCTTTCCTAATCCCTTCCATTCCGAAACAACGATTTCGTTCAATGTAACACAAACCTCCCGATTTGTGACTCTCGAAATATTCAATATCAAAGGACAACGCATTCGTGAATTAGAAATTATAAATGATAAATTAGAAATGAATAAGGTTATTTGGGATGGAACTGATGATCTTGGCAAGCAGGTCAGTTCCGGAATTTATTTCTATCAATTAAAGATTGATGAAAGACCTGTTGCTACGAAGAAGTGCCTGTTGCTTAGATAAATCAAAAATATTCAATTCCGA
>DRTC01000625.1 GCA_011372345.1 Candidatus Cloacimonadota bacterium | reverse complement strand
TATTGATATTAGTCAATAATTTGATGATCGTTTCATATTGATTAAGTGGATGACCGGACCAATAAAATCCGAGGATTTTCTTCTCATTGGTCAATTTCTGGTTGAGAGACCATTCGCGAATTTCCGGAAGTTTAGGTAAATATTCATCTTCTTCCGCATTTTCCTGAAATGCATCAAAGAGCATCATCTGTCCGCGTTTTTTTTCGTTCTGGATACCTGAACCATATTCCAGAGCATTTTCAATTGCAGTGAATTTTTGTGCCCTGTTACCTTCAAGCTCATCCATTGCTCCTGAAAATATCAGGCTTTCCAGAACTGCTTTGTTCACGGTCATGGAATCGACACGGGAACATAATTTAAAGATGTTTTTAAATTCTCCATTTTCTTTTCTTTCTTTAAGAATGGAGCAAATGGCAGCACTTCCAACATTTTTAATCGCTTTCAAACCAAACAGGATTTTGTTATCTCTAACCGCAAACTCTTTTTCACTTTTATTAATATTGGGAGGTTCGACTTTGATGCCCATTTTTTTACATTCATCGATAAAGTACGGAATTTTTAATGGATTATCTTCTAATGTTAAAAAAGCAGCCATAAATTCAACTGGGAAATGAGTTTTCAGATATGCTGTCTGAAAAGCAACATAAGCATAAGCAGTCGCATGACTTTTATTGAAGGCATATTTTGCGAATTCCTGCCAATCTTTCCAGATCTTTTCAATAACATGCGGTTTAACTTTCCTTTCGGTCGCACCTTTGAGGAATTTTTCGTGTAGTTTACTCATCAGTTTTTTCTTTTTCTTCCCCATTGCTTTCCGCAAAATATCTGCTTCCGCTCCGGATAATCCTCCCATTTCTCGAGCGATCTGCATAACTTGTTCCTGGTAAACGGTTACTCCATAAGTTTCTTTCAGGGAATTTTCCGTTAGAGGATGGATATAATGAACTTTTTCTTTTCCATGTTTTCTTTTGATAAAAGAATCGATAAATTGCATTGGACCGGGACGATAAAGAGCAACCATGGCGATCAGATCATCAAAAACATTCGGTTTCAGATCGATCAGATATTTTTTCATACCTGCAGATTCAAATTGGAAAATTCCGTCCGTCCAACCATTTGCGAGAACTTCGTAGGTTTTTTTATCTTTCAAATCGACATTTTCGATATCGATATTTTTATTTTCTGATTGTTTTACTAACTCAACAGTTCTTTTTATAACAGTTAGAGTTTTCAAACCCAGAATATCCATTTTCAACATTTTAAGTTCATCGAGCCATTTTCCTTCATATTGGACGATCACTGCTGACTCGCTACCTTTTTGACTGGTAACTGCGAGGGGAACATAATTTGTCAGATTTCCGGGACCGATCACAACTCCGGCAGCATGAATTCCAATATGACGTACCAAGCCTTCCAGAACTTTTGAATAGGTCAGGATAGAAGCATAAATATCGTTGCTTTTCATCATCTCCGCAAATTGTTTCGATTCCTTTAAAGCCTGATCTAAAGTGATTTTAGGTGTTGAAGGAATTAGTTTTGTGATTTCATTTGCTTTAACTGCGGAAACATCCAGAACACGAGCAACATCCTTGATCACGGATTTTGCTCCTAAAAGATTGAAAGTTACGATTTGAGTAACGCTTGTTCTTCCGTATTTCTCTACTATATAATCGATTACTTTGCTTCTTCCTTCAGCACAAAAATCGATGTCGATATCAGGCATCCCAATCCTTTCCGGATTCAGGAATCTCTCAAAAAAAAGGTTATATTTAAGCGGTTCGATTTGAGTGATATCCAATAAATATGAGACAATACTTCCGGCAGCAGAACCTCTTCCCGGTCCAACCGGAATATCCATCTTGCGAGCAGCATCAATCAGGTCTTTTACCACCAGAAAATAGCCTTCAAATCCCATTTTATGGATAACTGAAAGTTCATATTCGATCCGATTTTTAATCTCATCCGTAATTTTTGGATATTTCTTTTTTGCACTTTCCAAACAGAGAAATTTCAGGTATTCCTGCATGTCGGAATAACCTTTCGGGATCTCGACTTTCGGTAACAGAAAGTCATTATAATCGAGTTGCAAATCAATCTGATCTGCGATTTTGAGAGTATTTTCGTATGCTTCAGGAATTTCCGGAAAAAGTTTTTTCATCTCCTCTTCAGGTTTAAAATACAATTGATTTGTATTATATTTCATTCGATTAGAATCTGAAAGTGATTTTCCTGTCTGGATGCAGAGCAGAACATCATGAGCATCTGCATCTTTTGCATAAAGATAATGACAATCATTGGTCAGAACTAAAGGAGTTTTTGTATCTTTTGCAAGTTGGATCAGGAGCGGAGTTATGGTTTTTTCTTCGTCCAGACCATGATCTTGAATTTCAAGATAAAATCCATCTTGAAAAGTTTTCTTATAAAACTCGACAACTTTTTCTGCTTTTTTGAACTTCTTATTTAATAATAAGGAAGGAATCTCACCCTTGATGCAGGCAGAAAGACAGATCAATCCTGCGGAATATTTTTGTAAAAGAGATTTGCTGATCCTCGGTTTATAATAAAATCCATCGAGAAAAGCGATCGAAGAAATTTTTATCAGGTTTTTATAACCGACCAGATTTTTCGCTAAAAGCACTAAATGATGTCTTGTATCTTTTTTTGCCTTCGAATCATCAAGCTCACCATTGATCACATATGTTTCAATCCCGATGATCGGTTTTATTCCTTCTTTTCTGGCAGTATTATAAAAATCTATCGCACCGAACATATTGCCATGATCGGTCATGGCAACAGCCGGCATTTTATATTGTTTAGCCAGTTCGATCATTTTATCGACACGACAGGCTCCATCGAGTAAACTATATTGAGTATGGTTATGCAGGTGGACAAATGTCATAGATTTTTCCTCAAAAACAAAATAAAGAAAGGCAGAAATAAATTTTCAAATTTTACGAATTCAGCATCAAATTTCTGAAAATTTTATTTCCCTTTTCCAGATTTGAGAAAAAAAAATCAGGTTAATAAGTCAATGATAATTTATATTTTTTTAAGGTGGATTGGTAACTGCCTTAAAATAAAATAAGATACGCTTTTACATCTGATATTTGCAAGATGAGAAAATGATATTTAATCAACTTCAAAATAAGAATGTTACGATTATGATTCCTACAATGAACGAAAAAATTGCTAAAATAGTGATCAGTAGAGCCTTTGGGAGTTTCAGCAAAGTTCCACATTTTGGACATCTTTTAGTGTTGGAACTGACCATTTTCCCACACGATCTGCATTTTATCTGCTTCATTTGAATCCTCTTTAAAACTTGCTAAATTTTTGAAATTTGGCAAGTTTCCATTTAGAAATTTCTCAAAATCAAAGAGACCGTTATCGGAACAAGAACTCCCATCATCAGAAATAAGATGGATAAAACCTGCAGCATTCTTCCTCTTGATCTTGCTTTTCTCCCGGTTTCGAGTTTTGTGTCTTTGATAACCTTAATTCCCGGAGGTGGAAATTGTTCGGATTTCAGGATTGATGTTCCCAATCTGTATAAATAAAAACATAATCCTAAACTTAAAAGGAACATTACAAAAAAAATGATTTTTAAAGAATTTTCTGCTTTTTTGATTGCCAAACCCGGAGATTCTTCAGCAAGAGTTGATAATCTGTTTAATAAAGCTTGAAAATATCGTAGCAAAAAAAATCCGATAACGATCAGCGTAAATGCAATGAGCAGTATTTTTTTTCTGTAATTTTTATCGGCTTTGACGATGATCTGCTCATCTTTCTTCTTTTTTGTTTCTTTCATTTCTTTACGCATTTTTTTTAGATAATGAAAAAGAGTCAAAAAAAATATTGGATCAGGAAAAAAAATATTGAAAATATTTCGCTGACATTT
>DRTC01000624.1 GCA_011372345.1 Candidatus Cloacimonadota bacterium | reverse complement strand
GTGTAATTTTTTCTGATATTCAAAATAACCTCCACTTTTTCAACTTCTTTTCGCTTAGTTTTTTGTCAAATTACACCTTAATGGGTTGTCCTAAAAAGCTAATCCATTATAGGTAATGATGGAGAAATTTTTTTATTTCAAATAAAAAAGGGAGTCTTTCGACTCCCTTTTTTTGTCTAATATCTCTTCTTTTCTTTTACTCGTGCGGCTTTACCTTTTGCTTTTCTTAAATAGAAAAGTTTTGCTCGACGCACACGACCGAATCTAACCACATCGATTTTTTGAACATGTGGCGAATGTAAAGGAAAGATTCTTTCAACACCAACACCATTACTTATTTTTCTAACAGTGAAAGTTCGGGAAATCTGCATCCCTCTTTTCTGGATGACAATTCCCTGGAATACCTGGATTCGTTCTTTGGAACCTTCTTTGATCTTATAGTGAACTTTTATCGTATCGCCGACTCTGAATTCCGGAAGATCCGTCCTCATTTGTTCTTTTGAAATTTCATGCACTATATCCATTGTTCCTCCTTTATTTTTCGGAATAAAGCCTGTCCAGAACAATAGCTGCGGCACTTCTAACTGAAAGATGATTATAATTTTGAACTCCGTATATCGGTTCTAAAATATAATCAGCAAGGTTATGAACCTGATCGGTTAAACCGTTTCCTGTTCCAAAAAGTAATAGGACCGGTTTATTGATCTTGAGTTTATGATATTCTTCAAACTTTAAATGGTTCTTTTGTTTCACAGCTGTTGTTGTGATAATAATTGGATCGACTTCTTCCTGTTTTTTGATTTGCTGGATTGAAGATTCAATACTTTCCGCATAATTTATGATAGATAAAGCATTAACCCGGTCAGGATTATATTCGTTGGCGATCTCGCTTTTCCAGAATTTTAAAATTCGGTTTAACATTAATTTCTGGGTTGGGATAGGATTTATAATGAAAAAACTCTTAACACCAAAAGTCAGGCAGGATCTGGAAATATCATGAATATCAAGATTAGTGATCGAGGTTGTAACGACCTTTCTGAATTTATTGTAAACAGGATGATGAACTAATCCTAAATAAATATCTGGTTTCATAATTCTTTATCTTTGAATTTTCCGAAGCTTCCTTCAAAAGAATTCTATCGTTTAAGATTCGGAAAGTTTTATCCAATCTTGATTTTTCACTTCCAACCTTCCGAATCCTTTATGTAAGAAAAGCAGGGAGAAGGCTTCGGAATGTCCCTTCTTCCAAAACTTCTAGCAAAGAAATTCTTGATAAAGAAGATTCGGAAAAATGTTTTTCCAAAGTCTGTTTTCAACTATCCTTATCTTTGATCAATTCCGGTCGAATTCTTTTTGTTAATTCCAGAGATTTCTGTTTCCGCCACTCTTCAATTTTTTTATGATCTCCGGAAATCAGAACATCCGGAACTTTTATTCCTCTGAAATCTGCCGGTCGAGTATAATAAGGACAACCTAAAACTCTTTTTTGAAACGAGTCTGATAAAGCTGAATCGATATCAC
>DRTC01000623.1 GCA_011372345.1 Candidatus Cloacimonadota bacterium | reverse complement strand
TTGAATAATTCATTACTGGTTTCTATATAATGGATTATATTAAAGTACTAAAAATATTTGTTGAGACTATTTATTAGATTTGGTGTCATTGTTAAATCCTTGAGGTCAGGTGTTCTGAACTTAAAAACTATTAACGATCTTATGATATTTCCACCCTATTAATTCTGTAAACTATCTTATGATATTTTTATGTTACCGATGTTATGATATTTGTCATTAAATCTATTGGAAATAATATCGAGGATTATGCCACTTCGTACTATGTAGGTTTCAAATATAAAGGAAAGCAAATCGCTTTGTTAGAACCTTTCAGAAAATCGTTCGCTCTCTGGGTTATTATAAAGGATGAAAACGCTCATATCAATGATTTTGATTCGATTCGAATTGAAAACGGAGATGAAAATTATGATGAAATTTTGGATAAAATCAGAAGAACTTTTATTAATATAGGGGAGAAAGTAAAATGAAAGTAATGCCGTGTATCAAAAACCGTTTCAGTGTCAGGAAATTTCTAAATAAGCCAATCGAACAGGAAAAGATCGATATTTTATTAGAATCAGCAAGACTGGCACCATCAGCAAGTAATAAGCAAACCTGGAAATTCATTGTGATCAAAGATAAAGAAAAAAGAAAAAAATTATCAGCAATCTGTAAAGATCAGAAATTTGTTTCGGAAGCTCCGATAACAATCGCTATTTGTATGACCAATCTCGATTATGTAATGACTTGCGGCATGAATGCTCCCATCATTGATGGAGCGATTGCCGGAGAACATATTGTTTTGCAGGCAGTGGAACTCGGACTCGGTTCCTGCTGGATCGGAGCTTTTTACCCTGACCAGATGGCAGAATTGATCGATCTTCCTGATGACTATGTTATTGTTGGATTGCTGCCAGTTGGATATCCGGCAGTTCCAAAACACAAAAGGAATCTGAAAACTATTGCAGAAATTTCAGCTTATGATAGTTTTTAATTACTCTTTGTGTCTTGGTGCCTTTGTAGTTTTGCACTATCCAGAAAACATTTGACATTAAAATCGTTGCTGAAAAATCGGTAACAAAAAAATCAAAATCAGGAGAATTAATGTCAAAAAAATTAGCTTACGGAAGTATTTCAAGTGTTGAAGCCATAAAATTAGAAGAAACATATGGTGCTCATAATTATCATCCGCTTCCGGTTGTAATTGCCAGAGGTGAAGGAGTTTATGTCTGGGATCCGGAAGGTAATAAATATTTTGATTTCCTTTCAGCTTATTCTGCTCTCAATCAAGGTCATTGTCATCCCAGGATCATCAATGCTCTTATCGATCAGGCAAAAGAACTGACTTTAACCTCGCGTGCCTTTTATAATAATAAACTTGGTGAATATGAAAAATTCCTTTCTGAATATTTCGGATTCGAGAAAGTTCTGCCGATGAATACTGGAGCAGAAGGTGTTGAAACTGCAATCAAAATTGCTCGTAAATGGGGTTATGAAAAAAAGGGAATCAAGAAAAATAAAGCCAAAATAATAGTTGCGGAAAATAACTTTCACGGTCGGACAATAACGATCATTTCAGCATCTACCGATCCGGTTGCGAGAAATAATTTTGGGCCTTATACGCCGGGAATTATTACTATTCCCTATAACGACCCTAAAGCTCTGGAAAAGGTTTTGCAGGATGGAAGCGAAGATATTTGTGCTTTTCTGGTTGAACCGATCCAGGGAGAAGCCGGAGTTTTTGTGCCGGACGATGACTATATCAAGAATTGTTACGATCTGTGTAAAAAACACAATGTCCTTTTTGTTGCTGATGAAGTTCAAACAGGAATTGCCAGAACCGGCAAACTTCTCTGCTGTGATCATTCCAACATCAAACCCGATGTCCTGATCTTGGGAAAAGCGATTTCCGGTGGAGTTCTTCCAGTTTCAGCGGTTCTTGCTGATAATCAAATTATGAATGTGATAAAACCTGGAGAGCATGGTTCTACTTTTGGGGGATTTCCTCTTGCTTGTGCAGTTGCCAAAGCTGCTCTGGAAGTTGTCAAAGAGGAAAATCTAACGGAAAAAGCTGCTGAATTTGGAGAAATTTTCCGGGAGGAAATGAGAAAGATCGATTCTTCTTTTATAGAGACTGTGCGTGGAAAAGGTCTTTTAAATGCAGTTGTGATCAAACCGAAAGATGATATCGAAGCCTGGGATGTCTGCCTGAAATTGAAAGAGAATGGATTACTTGCCAAACCGACTCACGATCATATCATCAGATTCGCTCCACCATTGATCTTGACGAAGGGTCAATTGATGGATGCGATCGAGATTATTAAAAGATCATTCTTGGAATTAAATTAGAGAGATTTATTAAACTCCCAATCAAGGAATTGGGAACGATGTAAAACAAACAATCTTGTTTGTTATTTTATTAAACAAAGAAGTTTACAGTTAAGCTCTCCACTATTTGCGAGCAAATAGTTCTATTAAGATGAAACCACACTAGAACATCGGAATGTTCAGCATCTCTACTCATTGAGTAGAACTGATCTTCCGATTGTTCGGAAAAATGTAACTCAACATTCCGAAGATTTTGCAAGCAAAAACATTCGGAAGTTGAAAAGTAGTTTCATAGGAGAAATAGGTTTTAACAACAAAGCCACCCTGACTGTTCGAGGGTGGTTTTTTATGTATGAAAACTTGCCGGATTTTTAAAAATACGGCAAGTTTTAAGAGTTGTTAGTTCTTTAAAATTAAGTGTCTTTGCGAGGAATCTTTCACTTATAACTAACGAAGCAATCTCTTATTTATCTGTTAGTTAGAAGTTTTAGATTGCTTCGAAAGAATTCTGTGTAAGAAATCTCGCAATAACAATTCAAAAAAATCCGGAGGAAAGAATGAAATTCACAAAATTCTGTTTAATTTTAATCCTATTATTTTTAATCGGATGCAGTTCCAATAACGATAAATTGATCATCGGTCTGATCAAACCATCTTTAGATCATCTACCTTTCGGCTTTGGTTTAGAAATCGGAACTTTGAAAGCAGAAGATTACAAAATCAGATATTTCTCTTCCGGCTGGGAAACAAACGAAGCTCTGGTTTCGGAAAAGATCGATGTTGCTATTATGCCTTTCACCTACACCTGGACTGATGTTTCGCAGGGGAAAAAGGTTAAAATTATATCGTTTATGGAACGGGAAAGTGATGGTATCATCACAACCAAAGAAATCAAAAATATCCAGGATTTAGATGGCAAAAAAATCGGTGTATTACGAGCTTCTACTCTTGATATTTTCGCAGAAATGTTTTTAGATGAGAATAATATTAACATGGATTTGGTCTATTTCCGTACTCCAATGGATATGGCAACAGCCCTCAAATCAGGTGAAGTCGATGCTTTAAGCTACTATGTTCCTTCGATCTTCAAGTTTGACGAGAATTTTCATATAATTCACTGGTTTAGCGAAAAATTTCCTTTTCATCCGTGTTGTGACCTGTCAGCAACTGAAAAAGCAATTTCCGATAAAAAGAAAAAAATAACAAAACTGATTCAAGGTCTGGAAAAAAGTGTTAATGGGATCAATAATAATCCCGCAATTGCTTTTGATTTTGCCCAGATTTCTTTTTACCTGCAAAAGGAGATCGCCAAACAATCTTTGTATCATACAAAATTTGTGATGGGACTTGCGGAAACAGGTAAATTGTTCGAGCAGAAAGCAGTAAATAAAATGATTGAAAAAGGATATATTGTAAAACCGGTGAAAGCGGAAGATGTTTATTTTGAAATTAGATAAAAAAAGATGAATGAATTTCAATTTGTATTGAAGAGAGGATTATCTCCTCTTGTTCTCAAATTCCATTTAGGAACATAATTGGATAAGAAATTCTGTTTCGATTATTCTTACGCATAGTAAAACTTTTCTGAAAATTACATTCCCAAATAAAATTTCAGGAATGAAAGAGAGTTTTCATCTTGTTCCTAAATTCCATTTGGGAACATACTTGGTTGAGAAATTTTATTTCGATTTTTTCTAATTCAAAGTAAAACTTTTCTATAAATTACATTCCCAAATGAAATTCGGGAATGAAAAAAAAGAGAGGAAGTTTGATCATGAAATTAGAGAAATCTGCAATATCAGGATTTCTATTACTATTCATCCTGCTCATATTATTAGCTTTTTCTCTGAAAATTTCTTTAAAGGAATTGTTTGATTTTGAATTCTCATTATCGACTGCAATTTCCGATCTTTTCATTTCCTTTTTCCGGGTTTCTTTTTTTGCAGTGATCTCCTGGATTTCAGGAATCTTTGGAGGTTATCTAATTTATCATAATTCCATTCTAAACAGCTTATTTCTTCCAACTATAAATTTTATGCGAAATATCTCACCTTTTGTCTGGTTGCCTTTTGCTATTGCCTGGTTCGGATTGGGAGAAGCTCCGGTCGCCTTCATCATGTTCATTACTCTTTTTTTTCCTACTTTGATCGCTGCTTCGGATAGTTTTTCCAACATTTCCCAAGATTATATAGATGAAGCAAAAGTTTCCGGTGCCAGCCAATCACAATTGTTTCTGAAAATCGAATTACCTCTTACTTTTCTAAACCTGATAAATCTTTTTCGCATAATCTGGGGACTTGGCTGGGCAACGATCATTGCTGCTGAAATGCTGGGAGTTAAAAGCGGTCTGGGATTCAGGTTATTGGATTTTCGCTATTTACTGCAATATTCAAAAATGCTTTATTATCTTATTATTATGGGAATTACAGGAGTTTTTATTGATTTCCTTTTAAGGAAATTGGCTGATTTTATTAAAATCAAAATGTTCGGAATCTAATGAAAGTAATCCAAACATTAACCATTCACTTCAGGGAATGGAAATGAAGATGACTACTACTTAATTCGGAATCCATTCCGCTAAATTAGCGATTAAAATCGATTAATATCAACGATCTTTTCCCATCGAATAAATTCGACGGTTTGGTCGTAAATCAAATTACTAAGTTCAGAATGAATATCTTTTCTTTTTTTAGTTTTGTTCGCGGTTTAATCTCTGGATTCCAAAAAAAACTTGCCTGATAAATTATTATTAAATAAATTGTTTATAGAAAAATTGTGGAGGAATAATGAAAAAAGTATTAATTTTAGTAGTCGGGATTGTCCTGATCAGCAATATTCTATTTGCTCAAGCTGAGAAAGTTGCTGTTCTTCCTTTTGAAAAAAATGATAATAAAAG
The DNA here is from genome assembly GCA_011372345.1 of Candidatus Cloacimonadota bacterium. Taxonomy (NCBI): domain Bacteria; kingdom Pseudomonadati; phylum Candidatus Cloacimonadota; species Candidatus Cloacimonadota bacterium. Next base: position 3,231 of record DRTC01000623.1, on the reverse strand, counting down.
CGACTATGTAGTAAACTCGATCAATTCCAAAGATTTCAAAGAAATTTTTAAAGATTACGATAATTTTGAGATGGTGCCCAAAAAAGATGTTAAGAAAGTAATTGATGATTCGGGTTATTCGAAATTATCCGTTCTTGACTTGGAAAAAATCGCTGATTTTGGTAAAAAATTAGAAGCTGATATTGTTGTATGGGGAAGCATTTCTTCAGTTGATGACAATGATTTCAAACTAAAAGCTAAAATCTTGAGCATGAAATCAATGGATGTCAAATCCTCGACTTTTAATGTTAAGAAAGCCAGTAAACAGAGAAGAGCAGCTATCAAAGATAACCTGATCGCCCTGATCGAGGAGTTCAGCGGTGGTGAAATCGACAAACTTGTTGGTATCGGAAAACAGCATTTTAACAGTAAAAATTACCAGGCAGCTGAAGAAACTTTTCTCAGAGTTCTCGAGATCGATGATAAAAATATGGAGTCTTCTTTTTATCTCGGTTTGATCAATTTTATTAATGAAAATTATGATGAATCAGAGCAGTTTTATCTGAAAGCTCTGGAAATTGAACCGGAAAACAAGAACATCCTGGATTATTTAAGCAATACTTATCTGAAATTGGATAAATATGAAGAAGCGGTTGAAACCTTGATCAAAATCAATGAAATCGAAGAAGACAAAATTATCTGGATGAGGATCGGTAATATTTATCAGGAAAATGAAGATTTTGAAGATGCACAGGAAGCTTATGAAAAAGCGATTGAAATTGATGAAGAATTCGGAGAAGCGTATAAATCTGCAGGAATTATGCTTTATGATCAGGAAGAATATGAAGAAGCAATTTCATTCCTGCAATCTGCAACTGAATTTTTTCCGGAAGACGATAACCTGCAAAAGAAACTGGCAAAATGTTATGATAGGACAGGCAAGATCGACCAAACTATTGCTAATTATATTGAAATAATCGAAGAAGATCCTGATAATAGTAAAGCACACTTTAGCCTGGCAAACCTTTATCTCGGTTCGGAAAAGTATGATAAAGCACTGGAAGTTGCTTTTACTTTGAAAGAGAAAATTCCTGACGATCCGAAGGTTTATATTTTATTTGCCACCAGTTACAATTCCAGTAAGAATTATGCTAAAGCTGAAGAAAATGCTAATAAAGTTATCGAATTCGATCCGACTCTTTACCAGCCGTACAGGATTTTAGCTGAAATATCTTTTGATCGAGGTTATCAAAAATATGAAGAATATTTAAAATTAGATGAAGATGTTCGTTCCGGAAAATTTTACGGTGAAGAACTTGATAAATTGGTAGAAAAAAGAGATAAAGTTAAAGAAAAAGCTTATACCTATTTCCTCAAATCAGATGAATATCTGAATCAGGCAAAAGATAGAACGGAAAGCGAATCTGAACTGAAATATATCAAATCCAAAAGGGATTCTTTAAAACAACTTTTAGCTGCCACAAAAAAAGAGTGGTTTTAACTTTGTAAACTTGCCAAATTTTTGAAATTTGGCAAGTTTTTTATTTACCCGAAAACAACATTGGCAACAACTGCACAATATGATCTATCCTTTTCGCTTTAATATTTCTGTTTTTTGTTTTTTCTGAAATAATAATATTTTTAAATCCAAGCTTGGTAGCTTCTTTTATTCTTTTTTCTGTTTGAGAAACAGGTCGGATCTCTCCGCTTAATCCAACTTCTCCCAGAAAAATTGTATTTTTTTGTAATTCCATTTCCTTGAAACTCGATAAGATGGCAGCAGTAACAGCCAGATCAAGAGCAGGTTCGGCTACTTTTATCCCACCGGCAAAATTCAGAAAAACATCATTCTGACGCAAATTCAGGGAAAGATTTTTCTCAATGACAGCCAGTAAGATCGCTAATTTCCGATGATCATAACCGATCGCAACTCGTTGGGAAGTTCCATAATTTGCTGGAGAAACAAGAGCTTGAACTTCCACCAGAAAAACTCTCGAACCTTCCAGCATACATCCCACTGCTGTTCCAATATTATTTTCATTATGGCTTAAAAAAAGTTGAGAAGGATCGATTACTTCCTTTAAACCTGAAGACAACATTTCAAACAATCCGATCTCATTTGTAGAACCAAACCGGTTTTTTGTTGCTCGCAATATCTTAAATTGTTTTTGAACTTCTCCCTCGAAATAAAGAACCGTATCAACCATGTGTTCGATGATCCTCGGTCCCGCAACAATTCCTTCCTTGGTGACATGACCGATCAAAAAGAAAGGAATCCCGTTCTGTTTGGCAATTCTCGAAAAAATGGCAGTACATTCCCGCAGTTGAGAAACACTTCCGGGAACACTTTCGATCGTGCCGAGATAAACTGATTGGATAGAATCGATTACAACCATTTCCGGTTTGAAATCACTTATTGTCTGAATAATTTCCTCAACTTCATTGGTGCAGAAAAGATACAAATTTTCTGATTCGCATCCTAACCTGATGCTGCGGAGTTTTATCTGTTCCTTACTTTCCTCCCCGGAAATGAATAATACTTTTTTCCCCAGCAAAGCAATTTTATCGGAAACCTGCATTAACAAAGTCGATTTCCCGATCCCGGGTTCTCCTCCGATCAAAACGACCATCCCGGGAACGATCCCTCCGCCAAGAACTCCATCGAATTCATTAATTTGAGAAAATATGCGGGATTGAGATTTTACTTTGATGTTTTTCAAAACTTCCGGTTTTGCTTTGATCAAACCTTCAAGGTTTACTAAACCTTGAAGGTTTTTGCCCGATTTCTTTTTACCTGTTATCCTTGAACTTTCCTGTAGCGAATTCCAGGCTCCGCAAGCCTGACATTTTCCCGACCATTTGCTGGTCTCTGAGCCGCATTCTTTGCAGAAGAACATGATTTTTTACCTCTTTCTAAATCAGATTCGACTCGTAACGCAGTGCGAGTCGGAGATGATGAAAGCCGGAGATGTCCACGAGTCGCACTGCGTCACGACTCGCGTCCAATCCAATCAGATTCGACTCGTTGCGTAGCGCGAGTCGGAGATGATTAATAAGTCGCATTATTTATCACAAATCAAATTTGTTTACCCGAATATCCTCGACTTGCACTTCGTCACGAGTCGAGTCTATTCTTCAATTAATAATCCACTAAATTTACTATCCTCAAGATACTCCTCATATTCTGTTATTGTTACCTGATAATTCTTAAAATCATCTTTATAATCTAATAACAATTTTCTATCAAATAAT
>DRTC01000622.1 GCA_011372345.1 Candidatus Cloacimonadota bacterium | reverse complement strand
TTTCACAGCAGAAAATGCATTCATCGGTTGGCATGGATTAAGATTTTCCAACACAAACTCGCAGGATAGTTCGAAGGTTGTTTTTTGCAGACTTGAATACGGAAAAGCGGAAGGAACAGGTTTATATGAAGTTTTTGGTGGAGCGATTTTCCTGAACCAATCTTCGAATGTTTTTATTGAAAATTGTCTGATCACAAACAATTCCGCCGAAAACGGTGGCGGAATATTCTGCTACAATTCCAGTCCGGGAATCAGGAATACGACAATTTCCAATAATGATGCAGATTACGGCGGCGGAATGGAATGTTACTTTTTCTCCAATCCTAATATGAATAATGTCATTATCAGCCACAATTCTGCGATCGAAGGCGGCGGTTTTTTCTGCAAGAATAATTCCTCTCCGAATATGGTGAATGTATCTATCGAATCAAATTATGCACATTACGGAGGTGGAATGTTTTGTAATGATGCTTCTCCAAATATTCTAAATTCAAATATTTTGAATAATAATGCCGGAAGTGATGGCGGCGGAATGATGATCACGAACAATTCCAGCATTCTTCTCGAAGATGTAAATATTCTGTATAATAACTGCAATTTTCAAGGAGGTGGGATTTTTTTCAGTAATAACAACACTACTTCAACAATAAATAATTCAACGATTGCCCATAATTCTTCCGATGATTATGATACCAGCGGTGGAGGAATCTCTTGCCGTACTACGCATCTTATCCTTAATGATGTCAATATCACAAACAACTATTCGGAAACTTACGGTGGTGGGATCGAGATTAATTACGAGTCTGATGTTGTAATGAATAATGTCATAATTTCCAGGAATAACGGTTATTACGGCGGTGGTATTTATGCTCGGAGTTCGCTCGTCTTGCTTTCCAATGTTTCTATATTTTATAACACATCCGATTATAGAGGAGGCGGTATTTATTCTCGATGCGCGGTTGATGATTTTCTATTCAATCCTTTATACAGATCGAATATTTATCTAAATAATTCCACGAATAACCAGGGAAATGATATTTATGCCTATGGCGGAATGAATGTAATTGTCGATACATTCACGGTTCTCGAACCGACTGAATATTATGCTGCTCCCATAGAAAATTTCACTTTTGATATTTTGAATGCACGGATTACTTTTACGGAAAGCGACCTTTATGTCAGTCCTTCCGGTTCCGATATGAACAGCGGATTAACTCCTGATGATCCGTTGCGAACGATTTATCAGGCTTTGAATATGATCCCTCCCGATAATCAGAACGAACTAAATATTTATCTTGCTGGAGGAATTTATGCCCCCTCTTTGACCGGAGAATTTTATCCTCTCGAAGCAATCGATCATGTATCCATTATCGGGGAATCGCAAAATACAACCATTCTTGATGCGGAAGGAACTGATTACATATTCCATTGTTCCGAAATAGATGATTTTTTGATAAGTGATATCGCTATTCATAATGGTTATCATACCGGAAATTGGGGAAATGGAGGAGGTATGTTTTGTGATGAAAGTGGGATTACGATCCAAAATGTTACATTTTCTAATAATCATTCCGGTTATTATGGAGGTGCTATTTATTTCACTGATTGTCCGAATCCTATATTAACAAATGTTATAATAAAAGGAAATAATGCTGACTATTACGGGGGAGGTATATATTTTAATGATTCTAATCCGCAATTATCTGCAGTAAATATCGTTGAAAACTCTACGGGTATTCTTGGTGGAGGTTTGAATTTTGTCAATTCCATTCCAACTTTTGATCCGGAAAACAGATGTAATATTTATCTTAATGATTCTCCCTCTTTTGGAAATGACATTTGCTCCAACACAGATATCGATGTGATCGTCGATACATTCACAGTTATGAATCCGGATGATTATTATACTAATCCGATCGAGAATTTCACTTTTGATATTTTACATTCGATTTTTCTGAATATCAATGCAGATCTGTATGTGAGCCCGACCGGTTCAGATGAAAATAGTGGATTAACTCCTGATGATCCGCTGTTAACGATAACTTATGCTTATCAAATAATGTCTGCAAATCAGGAGAATCTTCATACTATTTTCCTGGCAAATGGAACTTATTCACCATCTCAAACCGGAGAATCTTTTCCTCTCGATTGCAGCAGTTTTGTTACTTTGATGGGAACAGACAGAGATTTAACGATCCTCGATGCGGAAGGAACTTCTTATCTTCTGAATTGCCGGTATTCCAATTCTTCCATTCAAAATCTTACTGTGAAAAACGGGAATGCAGGCGGAATCAGAATTCGATCGCATAATTGTTGCTTAAATAATCTTCTGATTTTTAATAATAATACAACTGGATTTGGTGCAGGAATTCATTGCTATGATTCGAATCCGGTTTTGGAAAATCTTATTGTTAGAAATAATTCAGCTGAAAGTCAAGGTGGTGGGATATTTTTTAATGAATCTAATCCGGTTTTATCAGGAATTAGTGTTTTTGAAAACAATTCGAATGAATACGGTGGTGGATTGTATTTTGATAATTCTTCCCCTGTTTTTGATAATGAGAACAGGTGTAATATCTATCTGAATAATTCCGATTTTTTAGGAAATGATATTTATTCTGACGATGAAATTATCGATGTTATTGTTGATACTTTCACGGTTTTGATCCCCGATAATTTTTATGCTTATCCGATGAATAATTTCACTTTTGATATATTGCATTCGGTTATCGAACAGGCTGATCAGGATTTGTATGTAAGTCCATCCGGCTCTGATGAAAATAGCGGATTATCAGCAGATGATCCGTTGAAAACGATCAATTATGCAATGAGTAAAATTACTTCAAATGAAGAAAGTCCTCATACTATTTTTCTTACAGAAGGTATTTATTCTCTTTCCGATACAGGAGAGAATTTTCCAATTATTATGAAAAAGTATGTTTCCCTGGTTGGAGAAAATTCCGAAACAACTATTCTTAATGGAGAAAATCTTGCTCAAATCATCCATAGCAGTTTTTGGGAGAATGATTTTTCTTTGCAGGGCTTAACAATTGCCAATGGTAATGCTGTCGAAAGTTCATATTCCCATGGAGGTGGTTTATTCTGTTTCTTTTCAAATTGTCATATTTCTGATGTGATTTTTTCAAATAACATTGCTTATGATGGTGGAGGAATTTATCTTTATTATGGAACTTTCAGTTTATCGAATGTAATCATTGAAAATAATAGTGCGGAATACAAAGGAGGTGGAATTTATTGCAATGGAGATTGTTATGTCGATAATAGTAGCATAAGATCGAATAATTCCGGAGAAAATGGGGGTGGAATATATTTCGATTTTTCAGATGTTGTTTTAGATACGGTTTCTATTTATGATAACAATTCAGAATGGAGTGGCGGTGGTATTTATTTTCGTAGTTCTAATCCAATTCTGAATTCAGTAACGATTTCCGAAAACAATTCCGAAAGCAGCGGAGGAGGTTTTTATCTTCATGAATCTGAAGCGACATTAAATTTGGTCTCGATCAATAGAAATTCTGCGGAAAATCATGGTGGAGGGATCATGATGTATAATTCCGAATTGGATTTTGATAGCGAAAACAGGTGCAGTATCTATTTGAATTCGACAAATGATCTTTATGCAAAAGATATTTATTCTTCAGGACAAGACAATATTGATGTTATAGTCGATACCTTCTCTATCGATGAACCGAGTGACATTTATGTTTATCCGGCAAACAGATTTACTTTTGATATTCAGAATCCTCTCGAAGAATTGCTGGATGTCGATGTTTATGTCAGCCCTTCCGGATCAAATTATTACAGCGGAACTTCTCCGGAATATCCCTTTGAAACGATTTATTATGCTATGTGTTCGATCACTGCTGATGAAGAAAATCCGAGAAATATTTACCTCGATGAAGGGGAGTATTCTACGCAGCAGGTTAATGGAGCTTTTCATTTACCCGGGAAAAGTTATGTTAATATTATCGGGGAAAACCCATTCACAACTATTATTGAAGGATCAGATTATAGCGAAGTTTTTTATCTTGATAACATCAATGATTTTTCTCTTCAAAATATCAGTTTACGAAATGGTGATCCCGATATTTTTTATGCTGAAAATTCCGATGCTTTACTCAAGAATATCATCGTTTCGGATAATATCGAGAATCAAAGAAATGTATATTGTTCAAATTCCAACATCACTCTCGATAGAGTTCTTTTCCATAACAATTCGACTTTGAACAGTGGAATTTATGGTATATCAAATTCTCATTTGAAAATCCTCAATTGCACGATTACTAACAATGAAATCACCGATTCGGGAAACAACATTTCATTGGCAAGTTCTGATGCGGAAATTGTCAATACGATCTGTTGGAATAATTCTTCAAATGAAATCGGACTTTATTATGGAGAAAGTATTTTAACAGTTGCTTATTCCGATATTCGAGGTGGAGAAGACGCAATATACGAAATAGGAAACGATAATATTATCCATTGGTTAGAAGGTAATATCGTAGTAGATCCATTGTTTGTCGATCCGGAAAATAGCAATTTTCATCTTCAAGATGATTCTCCGTGCATTGAAGCCGGAACTACTTTTTTTGAATGGAATGATGAGATCATCATCGACCTTTCCGAAGATGAATATGTCGGTAATGCTCCTGATATGGGAGTTTATGAGAATGAAAATGTTCTGACAGATAATGAATTGGAATTTCCTGCAGAATATTCCTTATCGCAGAATTATCCGAATCCGTTCAATCCGTCAGGAGCCGGACACAGTCCTCAAACTCATATTTCTTATGCAATTCCTATCGATAGT
>DRTC01000621.1 GCA_011372345.1 Candidatus Cloacimonadota bacterium | reverse complement strand
CGCGTATTCCGTTTATCGGATTTAACATCGAATGGTAGTAACTCATACCTCCGGTTTGAGAAAAAGTAACTCATACCTCCGGTTTGAGAAAAAGTAACTCATACCTCCGGTTTGAGAAAAAGTAACTCATACATCCGGATTGAGAAAAAGTAACTCATATCTCCGGTTTGAGAAATATCCAATGAACTTGTAAAAAAAATGTTTGTCATTGCGAGTCATTTTACAAAGGAATTCTAACGAAGCAATCTACGACTTTCTACTTTAGGAATGAAGAGATTACTTCGTTAAATGCTGGCAGGAGAGAACTCGTAATGACAGTAATGAATAAATTTGAATGATAGAGGAAATAAAATGAAAACACTTATATTATTAATATTAATTCTACTGATTTTGAGCGGATGTGACAATTTCACATCCTCCGCACGCTACACAAAAGACGAATATGTGATCACCGGATTATTGTATGAAGGACTTCCGGTTGAATATATCTTTATTGGGAAGACCATTTCTCCCTACAACGATTCCTACCCCGATATGAATGTTCCTGATGCGGAAGCTGTGATCAAAGAATTTGCTGGGGAAACGCTGAATGACTCCATTCCTCTCATCTATTTCCAGTTAGAAGATTCGATCGGAGTTTATTTGGATCCGGATATATTAATAGATCCTTCATCAGCAAAAACCATTTCAGCAGATTATACTTACAGGATTGAAGTCCTGATAGATGGAACACTGGTTAGTGCAGAAACTGAAATCCCCGAACCAATTGCTTTTGTTGATGATCCTGCTTTTACGGAAGATTCGACTGCTGTTTTTCCACAACTGGATATCGATACTGCTGACAATGAACATCCGCTGAAAATTCAAAGTCAGAATACTGAGCCGATAAATCTGCTCTATCGATTTTACTGCTTGCTCGATTTCGAGGATCATCCTCAATATATCATAAGTTTCGGAGATCACGACACACCTGAGGATGAAGAAGAATACGAAAATCCAGCGGATGGTTTTCCCCGCCGCATAGAGTTTTTCGGGCAATACCAGCCATCCGAAGAAAATGGGAATTTCTTTGTTACAGAAAGTGCTTATAGCGGAGCAATTGTTTTTTACGGAGATTATGAAATATCTGTTTTTTCAGTATCTGAAAATTACTACAATTATCTTTACAAAACTGATGGTTTCAAGCATGGCGGAATCGTGAACGGTTATGGCTATTTTGGAGCAGTCAGCGGAGTGAATGTTTATACGGAAGTTGTGGAATAATCAGCACTTTCCGAAGTTTCTCACAAAGGAATTCTGCCAACTAAAATTCGGAAAGTTCTTTTGTTAAATAAGTCGAATCGTGAAACCTTCCGAATCCAGAATGAAAGAAAAATTGGAAGAAGACTTCGGAAGGTGAGTTTTTTTGGATAAGTTATGAAAATATCAGTTTTAGGATGCGGTCGCTGGGGAACTTTTCTTGCCTGGTATTCCTCGCAGGTTGGGCACAAAGTAAAAATCTGGGGAAGGAAAGACTCCACAAAGTTTTTGGAATTATCTACAAAACGACAAAATCAATACCTGGCTTTACCCGAAAATTTAGACCTAACGAACTCTCTTGAAAACGCACTTTCATTCGGAGAAACCATCATTATCTCGATCAGTACTCAAGGATTTCGTTCTCTTTGTAAAAAAATCGAATCATTTCAGGTCTCGGATAAAACTTTTATCCTTTGTATGAAAGGGATCGAAACAACTACAGGTAAAAGACTCACCCAAATTTTCCGGGAAGAAATTCATACAAAAAATGAAGTTGCAGTCTGGCTCGGTCCCGGTCATGTTCAGGATTTTGTAAATCGAAAACCGAATGTCATGCTGCTCGGATCGGAAAATATTGAGACCACAAAATTCCTGGTCGAACAATTTAAAAGTAAATTGATCAGGTTTTATTACGGACAGGATATGATCGGTAATGAAATCGGAGCTGCTTCCAAAAATGTGATGGGAATTGCTGCCGGAATGCTCGATGGACTCAAATTAAGTAACCTGAAAGGTGCTTTGATGGCAAGAGGGATCAGAGAAATTTCACGATTGATCAGGGTAATGGGCGGCAACGAACTTACTGCTTACGGACTTTCCCATCTCGGAGATTATGAAGCAACTTTGTTTTCTTCTCACAGTCATAATCGCAAATTTGGTGAATCTCTCGTTCTCGGAAAAAAATTCGATAAACTGGCAGAAGGAGTTCCAACCTTGCAGGGATTAATGATTCTATCAAAAAATTATGAAGTGGAATTGCCAATCTGCCAAGCGGTACACTCGATCATCTTTGAAAAACAAAATCCGAAAAAAGTGTTGAAAAACTTGTTCATCAGGTCGATCAAATTTGAGTTTTGATCGTACCACATTTTTGCAAAATGTGATTTATTTTAAGAATTGAATGATTTATGTTTTTCTCACAGAATGCAATTCTGTGCTACCTCTCGTTACCAAACTCCTGTTTGGTAATGCAATCGGAAGCAAAACTCTGTTTTGAAAATATTATGATCAAGTCGTTAAAAATGATGAACTCGTAAAAAGTCTGATTTTATCATTCTGAGCGTAGTCGAAGAATCTCATAACTTATTGGAATAAAATATCTTTCGACTTTGCTCAAGATGACAGATTTCAGTGATTTTTAACTTTTTACGAGATCGTAAAAAATAAGAATCAAAGATTCTTTATGACAACGGAACAGCATTCCGTGTTTCAAGGAGGAAAAATGCAAAACTTACCAAAATGTAAAATCACTGTTTTGAAAAGAACTTTAAATCAAGACCTCATCGATGAATATTTATCACCGGAAGAAGAATTCAAGCAATGTGACTGCTTTTACGAAGGTCAGGAATTTATTATGGAATCTCCTTTTAATCCCCCAAAAGATTTCTGCTCCTGGGCTTGGGCTGATATTCGACAGGATATTCTGGCTTTGATGTCCGGAGCAAATTATTATTGGGTCAAGCAGAAAGGAGTTACCATTTCCGGCTGTACAGACTGGTTCAGACCAGTTATTTTCAAAATTGAGAGAATCGAGGAGTAACACATTTTTGTAAAATGTGGTTAAAACTGGAATTAAGTTTGCTTTTAGTGAACTTGATTCAAGTTCTTAAAACTCAACAATATGAATCAAAACACAACCATCCGCAACGCAACCATCGATGATCTACCTGCCATCATCGAGATTTACAACTCCTCCATTCCCTCTAGATTTGCAACTGCAGACACAGAACCAGTTTCAGTAGAAAGCAAAATTAAATGGTTTCATCAACACAATCCAAAGCATCGTCCTCTCTGGATCCTGGAAAAAGGAAATAAAATAATTGCCTGGATCAGCCTTTCTGACTTCAAAGAAAGACCTGCATATCAGAAAACTGTAGAAATTTCTCTTTATGTTTCTCCCGAATTCCAGGGAAAAGGTTTTGGAAAGAAATTAATAAAAAAAATGATCGACAAATGTCCCGATTTCGGAGTAGAAAATTTGATCGGATTGGTTTTTGGTCATAACAGGAAAAGCATCAAACTTGCCGAAAAATTCGGATTTGAAGAATGGGGATTTTTACCGGAAGTAACGGAAATGGATGGTATTAAAAGAGATGTCGTGATTTTGGGATTGAAGATTGAAAAAGACTCACGGATTTGCACCGATAAGAAAAATAATTGTT
>DRTC01000620.1 GCA_011372345.1 Candidatus Cloacimonadota bacterium | reverse complement strand
ATATTTGTTTCAGAACAAGATCACAACCTCGACCTGCAATGAGCAAAGGGTCATTTTCCGCTTCTCTTAACGCTTTCAGGTCTGATACTTTGATGCCGTCGATAAACTCCATTGTCAGGATTTTTTTCGTAGAATATTCTTTATAAACTTCAGGAACATAGATCGACAGATCGGTTTGGAAATTCCTCCCGAACCGCTCGATGTGCGAAGATTCAATATTGAAATCTATTTCCTTACGGATAGAGCGTTCAAATTCTTTTACTGTTTCAACCGGATTCAATATTTCCATTTCAGTGATGTGTTTTTCCATTAACAGAGAAAGATGAAACATTATTTCCAGGTCTGTTTCGATGATTTTTTGAATTCCGGTGCGCTGCACTTTAACCGCAACTTTTTCTCCGCTGAATAATTCCGCTCGATAAACTTGGGCTATGGAAGCGGAAGCAATCGGATCAGGATCAAAATTTTTAAAAAGTTCTGCAATTGGTTTTCCCAATTCCTGCTCGATCATTTTTTCTGCTTCTTCATTCGGCATTGGAGGAACTGAATCCTGAAGTTTTTCAAGTTCAATCAGCAGAGGTTCCGGTAAAATATCCGGACGGTTGCTCATGATTTGACCAAGTTTGATAAAGGTCGGACCCAATTCCTCCAGAACCATTCTAATTCGTTCCCACCGTGATAAAGAAGTTGTTTTCTCAATTTTTTTATTGGGAATGAACTTCTTTCCGAAATCGAGATATTTTTCGATTTGAGAGTTGGTGATCAGATCACCAAAACCGTGCTTAAAAAGCACGGTTATGATTTCCCGATAACGATTTATATGACGATAAGTCCGTCCGATCAATCCGATTTTTCGTATCATTCTTTGCCTGTTTCTGCTCTCAATTTTTCCAGTTTTATGATCCTTTTTTCTAATCTGTTGAAATCTTCGCGAGTTGGAATATCTAATTTTTCCAAAGTCTTTTTCACAAGTTTCTGAACTTGATTTTCCAAATCCTCTCTTGCTTTTTCAGATTGCTTCAACAGGTCGTTAATCATTCTTTTCCCTTCTTCAGCGGTAAGTTTGCTTTCTTCCGAGATTTTCTTACCTAATTCCTCGATTTTGTCTTTGGTCATCGAAGCGATGCCAATTCCGGTTAACATTGTTTTTTTCAATAGATCAAACATAATTATTCCTCCTTTTCAGTTTGATATTTATTAATTTTTATACTGCCCGGGATTTTTTGCAAAGTCTTTTTTGTCGTCGCAACAGCCTTCTGACTTGTCCCTTTGATCCCCTTAATTACACTTCCGGAAGTAGAACCGATAAATCCAACCGATTCATCTTTTATTTTATTAATACCTTTCCAGGCACGATTGATCTGATTTAAAAGTTTCTCGGTTACACTGGTAGGATCATAAACTTTCAAAAGAGCATACAGAATAACCGGATTGAATCGTGACGGAGAAAATGCCAGATAACGACCTTCCCAGGAAGTTGGTCCGAATTGTCTTTTAAATTTATAAAGCGGTTTGAATCTGTGAAAATATCCCAGACGATCAAACGCCAATTTTAATGCTGTTTTAATGATGCGACTTTGATCCGAATCAGTTGTGTGCTCGTATGATAAAGGAGCAGTTCCAAGCGTTGCCATTTTGTATCCTTGTTCCTTTAAGATACGAAAGGATTCTGTAAACAATAACTGCGGCAATCCGTTAGGAGTTTTTTCTTGGCGGCGCATCACATCGAAATAAATTCCGTTTCTTGTGTAAACCGGAGTGCAGACAACAAATGCTTCAACCTTGTTATCCAAAAGTGCGAGGAAATATTTTCGTTCTTGGGGATTATCAAGAGCAGGTTCTCCAATCAGAAAAGCGAATTCACCGGAACCTTTGAATTTTTGCCAGATTGCAGAAAGTTCTTCCATCTCTTTTTCCCATTCCGGTTCTCTCTTCAAAAGCGGATGATATTCCACAATTGACAACCCTTGCTTTTTCGCTTGATTTATGTTTTTCCGCAAACCTCTGAACTTGCTTCCTGACAACGAAAATTCTTCTAAATCGAAAATTGGTTCCTCTCCGATTTTGATCATTCCAAAACCCATTTCTGCAAGAATATCTTTGCTTCGTTCCGTCACAGATTGGAAACAACAACGCCATTTTTGGTCTTTGCAGAATTGTTTGAATTCAGTTACGAAATTTCGAATATCGGAAGGATCACAGACAGGATCACCCGCTGCCATTGCAACATTGGCTCTAACAACATAAGCGATCACACCATCTATTCCCGAAGATGAATAGAAATATGATTTATCATTTCTTAAAATATTGTATGATTGGGAATGATAGCCAAAGCGTTTTAGCAATTCCTTGATTTGAGTGATTTCATTTTGCATTTTTAAAAATCCCTTTTTAAAAAATAATAAATGTTACTCATTTAATACCAATGTTTTTAACTCATCACAAAAGCAATTGCTACTCCAAGTAGAGCACCGGCAAGAACTTCGAGAGGAGTATGACCGATTAATTCCTTCAGGTTTTCTTCAAAAAGTATAGCATTTTCTTTCTTGCGAATATTATCTATCATTTTGTTTAGAACAATTGCTTGTTTACCCACTGCCCGACGAACACCGGTGGCATCATACATAACAACTACTGCAAATATTATACTGATAGCAAAAAAAACAGATTCCACACCTTCCGATATTCCCACTGCCGTAGCAAGAGAAGAAACTGATGCAGAGTGGGAACTCGGCATACTTCCGGTATCAAGATATTTTCTGAAATTCAATTTCTTTTCTTTGAATATATAAAAAATAACTTTTATTGTTTGCGATACTACCAAAGAAACAACAACTATATCCAATATTCTGTTTCCAAGAATAAATCCTTCTCCCATAAATTTCTCCTGCTTTTTTTATTTTTCTTTTAAAACTTCTTTGGCAGATTTATAACCTTTTTCGATTATTTCTTCTGCTTTATAAAAATCGAATATATTAATATTTCCTACTTCCGGTTCAATTAAAACATCCGGTTTGTATAATTCTACAGATAGTTTGATCAATCTTTCCTGAATGATCTGAACCGATCGATTTAATATTTTTTTCATCCCCGGCAAATCTTCTTTTTCTTTTTGTTTGCGGAAATTCGTTATACATTTATTTTCAATGATCAAATCTTCTAGTTTTCTTTGCAGTACGGGAATGATTTCGAGAGGTTTCTCCAAATTTATTTTATTATTGGATTTTTTGTCAGGTTTCGATTCAGGCTTATTTTTTGATGACAAAATATTAACTGCAATAATGAAGTCCGCTCCCATTTCGCGAGCAACATTGATCGGAACAGGATTGACCAGACCACCGTCAACAAGAACAATATTGTTTCGGATTACCGGTTGAAAAACAATTGGAATTGAAATACTGGCACGAATCGCTTCTACGAGATTGCCTTTATTAAATCGGATTTCCTCTCCTGTGATTATATCGGTTGCTATTGCTGTGAAGGGAATTTTCAAATCTTCGATGTTTTTGTTACCCAATATCGAGGTTAAAAAATCCTGAACTTTTGAACCTGTAACCAAACCTGATTTTCCAAATCCTGGAGAGAAGAGCTTTGCTGTGGATGTGAGATCGGTTTTTAGAGCAGTATCTTCAATTTCTTTGATACTTAATCCGATGGCGTAAGCACCTCCGATCAAGGCTCCGATACTCGAGCCGGTAATAAAATCAATTTTTACATCCATTTCTTCTAAAAATTTTATCACTCCGATATGAGATAATCCTTTTGCGCCACCACTGCCGAGAACCAAACCCACTTTTTTCTTTTTAAAGTGTTTCATTAATTCATTTTTCCATTCCATAATTATTTCCTCATTTTTTTTCTGTGAAATTATTCACTTTATGTTTTATATTTGCTTTGATATTTATTGCTTGTTTCAACGCTACATTTTTCAAATCTCCAATGAAAGATGCGTGTGTGATCAGAAGAAGTGAAGGCAGGAATGTGATCGAAGCAGTGGCACTTATCACCATTGTCAGAGCGATCAGCCAGCCGAATCTCTGCATCGGAACAATGCTTCCCAATAATAGTGTGAGGAAACCCAGCATTACGGATAAAGCATTTATTATGATAGCCCTTCCGGTTGTTTGCAGTGTGGTTTCAAGAGCATTTTCTACGCTGTTTTTATTGCTGATCTCAAAATGAAAGCGATTATTGAAATGAATCGTATAATCAATTCCGATTCCCACTGCAACACTTCCGATCATTACGGTTGCAGCATCTAAAGGAATTTTGAAAATCCACATAATTGCAAAATTGAAAAGAACAGTCAGTATTATCGGCAAAATGGAAATCAAACCACCGATAAATGATTTGAATTGAATTGCCAATAAAATCAAGACAAGACCGATTGCAAAAAGAAGGCTGTATTTCTGGCTGGAAACAATGTTGTTGTCGATGTCTTTATAAATTATCGGCATCCCTGTTTGCTGTAAATTGAGGGAGATCAGAGAGAGTTGATCATCATTATTTATGT
>DRTC01000619.1 GCA_011372345.1 Candidatus Cloacimonadota bacterium | reverse complement strand
CATAAAAGACAATGTTAAAATTAATAGAGCAGATGTCATCAAATATATTGCAAATAAGCTTGGTGGCAATCATTATGATACAAGAAGAAAAATGATATTAAATAAAAAAAATCTAAACAAGAAGTACATTCAACTTGATACTATTCGAGATAAAATAGAGATTGTTGGTAAAGAAGCAATTTATTATGAATTTCTAAATATAGGTCAATGTCTAATTGATAGTCCAGATGTTAAAAGGTTTGTTGAAATATTGCGTCTACAAATTGATTTTTTATAATGAGAATAAAACAATCAATCACTTCCCAAAAAAAAATAAATCAATAAGCTGATAAACATTTCCCCAATAAAACTATTGACGCGATCTTAAAATTAAACTGCAACTCTGAACCAGTGGATAGGAGATGCAGGATTGCTTAAATTAATGTTCTTTACATAGTTATCATATCGTTTAATAGTCATCATAAGCAGTGAAAGCAGCAAAAAAGTATAAAAAGCATAGATCCGACACCTGCAAGCATCGATTCGAGGATTACAGACTACGATCCGAGGGTTGCAGGGCGGGAGTTATTTGTCTCATACATATAATTTCTAAACATCAGGATGATTTCTTTTTGTATAATAAATGATCTCTCGATGTGGTTTGTATCCTGATTTCTCAAATAATTTCAGAGAGCGGTCATTCCAGTCCTCGATCAAACAGGCAAAAATATCCACACCTTCTTTGATAAAAAATTCTTCTGCTCTTTTGATCAAAAGCGAAGCCAGACCTTTTTTCTGAAATTCCGGATGAACAGCCAGACGGTTGATCCAGCCTTTTCTCCGGTTATGACTTGCCATGACAAAACCGATCAGCTTATTTTCCTTGAATACTGATAAGTAGAGGTTTTCCGGTTTTTTTATCTGCTTCTCGAATTCTTCTTTCCGGTCTCTTCCTTTTGGTTTGAAGGGAAGCCCGGCATCGATCCATAATCGGATCAATTGCTCGTAATCTTCGATCTTGAATTTTCTGATTTTCATTTTTACCCGCGAAATACACGAAACAACGCGAAAAAGATTTAAGACAGGATAACAGGATGAACAGGATGAACAGGATTCTTTTCTGTTTTCATTTTTATCTGGTAAATCCTGTTATCCTGTCCAATTTAAAAGGATGGAGTTCGGTGTTATTTTCTTATCAGCCATTCCAGGATCATATTCACGATCGAGATAAGCAAGGCAGCAAAAGCAGAATTAAGACAGCCTTCGATCTTGAATTTAGGCACGATCTTTGAGACAATTATCAAAGAAAAACCATTAATGACGAGCAGGAAAAGTCCGAGAGTCAGAATTGTAATAGGTAAGGTCAGGATGATCAGGATTGGTCGGACAATAGCATTTACAACAGCAAGAAGTAACGCTGTCAGGATTGCTGTGAAAAAATCCTCGACATAAAATAATTTCGTGGCTTTCCCAACCAGGTAAATGGAAAATGACAGGATCAGGATTCTTATTATAAATTCATTCATAGATACATTTTATTCGATTCGTAAAGAATGACGAGTCGAAATAATAACTGAAGAATCAGTTAGTTGACCTTCCGAAGACTTCTACTAACTTTTCTCGCAATTCAGGATTCGAAGGTTTGACCGAGAATTAAAAGTAAATTCCTTTTGCACTTTTCCGAATCTTATTGAAAGAGTTCTTTTGTTGGAAGCTTCGGAAAGTCAGTTCTTTTTCCTAATTCAACAAGTTTAACAGATTCAACTGATTCAACTGATTCCTCACATTTCGACTCGTAAGTGAAACGGCGAGTTGAAAAAGAAGAGTTTCAAGACGTCGTCACAAGCTCCTTACGACTCGAAAATCTAATTAGAAAATTTCCTCATAAAAGCAGGGATATCCATTTTAGGTTTGATCTGCTGCTGCTTGCTCTCCTGCTGCTGTTTTTCAATATCATTTGTTCTTGGATTTCTGATCCTTTCCAGGATATCGTTCAATTCCTCACTACTGTCTTCGCTTTTTTTCTTGAAATTCTCGATTTCGTAAACTTTTGTATTAGTCATCTTTAAACCGGTAGCGATCAGAGTTACTTTGATTTTTTCTTCCATTTTTTCATCAAAGATAATTCCGTTGATAATATCACCCTGATCTCCGGTTTCTTTGATGATATTATTGAAGATCTGTTCGAATTCATCCATTTTCACAGCTTCACTCGCTGTAATATTGATAAGGATTCCCTGGGAGTTTTTCAGGGAAACATCGGAAAGAAGCGGATTGGACATGGCTGCTTTGGCAGCATCAACAGCACGATTTTCCCCTTCTCCGATCCCGGTTCCGATCATGGCAAAACCTTTGTTGGACATAACGGTCTTGACATCTGCGAAATCTACGCTGATATAACCGCTGAAATTGATGATATCAGAAAGAGCTTTGGCTGCGTCATAAAGAATATTATCAGCTTTTTTGAATGCCTGGATAACGGTCAAGTCCGAGTATTGTTCCTTGATCTTCTCATTCGGAATAACGATCAGGCTATCAACATTTTCTGCTAATTGTTTTATCCCATCCTGGGCATTCATCCTTCTCTTTTTACCTTCCCAGTTGAATGGTCGATTCACGATCCCGATTGTCAGGATTCCCATTTCTTTTGCCATGGAAGCAATAATAGGAGCGGCTCCGGTTCCGGTTCCACCGCCCATTCCGGCAACAATAAAAACCATATCTGCTCCCTCGAGATGATGTTTGATATCTTCCCTCGATTCTTCCGCAGATTGTCGACCGAGTTCCGGATGAGCTCCGGTTCCGAGACCTTTTGTAGTTTCTTTTCCCAACTGCAATTTCAACCTTGCCTTCGATTTCTTCAAATCTATGATATTGGTGTTGGCTGCAATAAATTCGACTCCTTCGAGAGAATTTTCGATCATGGTATTGATCGCATTTCCGCCGGCTCCACCGACTCCGATGATCTTTATATGGGTTCCAATTGAAGTCAATTCCTTCGTTAAATCGAGTTCAATATCAATTTCTTCCATGTATCCTCCTATAAATACTCTTTTAAACTGGCTATGATCTTCTTAAAAAAACTTGTGAAAGGATCGCTTGTTTTCAATTGCCGGATCTTATTGTCCTTATCCAAAACCAAATTCTGGGCTTGATAAAGAATGCCAACGCTGGTTGCATATTTCGGATTTTGCAGTCGTTCTGTTGGACCTGCCAGTCCGCTCAAATCAGGATAACCGGTTTTTGTGGACATATTAAAAATATCTTCAGCTAATTTTTCGGAATTCTTCAGCAAAGATGCTCCTCCGGTGATCGTTAAACCTGCAGTTATCATTTTTAATTCATTATGTTCGTTTAATATCTTATATGCATCTTCCAGGATCTCTCTCATGCGAGCTTCGATAATTTCTGAGACATAACGCAATTTTCTCGTTTTTGATTCTCTTCCGGCAATGCCTTCAATTTTAATATTTTCATCGTCAGGAACCGAAGATGCAATGGAATTTCCATAATTTATCTTCAGGTCTTCTGCATTTTGAGGAGAAGTCTGCAAACCGATAGCAAGATCTTGAGTTATGTTCGTTCCTCCGAGAGGAATAACAGCACTGAACCGAATACTTTCTTTATAGAAAACCGCAAGATCGGTAGTCCCTCCTCCAATATCGATCAAAACCGAACCGAGAGTTTTTTCGACTTCATTTAGAACAGAATAAGAGGAAGCAATAGGTTCGAGAAATATCTCTTCGACTTTGTAACCGGAAAGTTCAACACATTTAGTGATGTTGCGGATCGTGTTTATATCTGCCATCACAATATGAACATAAGCAGAAAGATTGAAACCGCTCATATTCACCGGATTCATAATTCCGACCTGTCCGTCGATATCGTAATACTGGGGGATTGCATGAATGATATCAAGTCGTTCGTTTCCCTGCTGGATCTTGATATTATTTTTTGAATTCGTGATCACATTATCGACATGTTCCTGGGTAATTTCGCAAGGTTCGGAGCCGGTCGTCAGAGAGATTCGACCAAGTGTATTCTGGCTTTTCATGTGTTCACCGGCAATTCCGACATAAATATTTTTTGCTTTGGTCTCGGACATTAATTCCGCTTCATAAATAGCATCACTGATCGATTTGGAAGCTTTGGAAATATCTATCACAATCCCGTTTACAAGTCCTTCTGATTTTCCGGTCCCAATACCTTTGATCTCCAATTTTTTTTCCTCATCGAGAACTGCAATAATGACACAGATCTTGGTTGTTCCGATATCGATTGCAGTGATGATCTGTTCTGATCTCATGAATTCTCCCGACCTACGATGAGCTGATTACTGAAGCGAAGATCAACAATATTGTCTTTTTCAAATCCTTTATTTTTTTCCAGGAAATTAAATCTTAATAATTTACTTCTGATATCATCTTCTCCGAAAATTATTTTATAACCAATATTCACTTCAGTCATACAAATATCTCCGTTTTCTAAATAAAATTCGGAAATTTTATCAATGAATTCTTTATCTTCGAGTTGAACTTTTTCATAAAAATCAAAAACTTTATTCACAAAATCATTCTCAATAGTTTCACCATAAACGATGTTTTCCTTCTTTAAATCCGTTTCAATTACAGGCAGGATTTCAGCACTGTAGAAATTATCATTATCCAGAACTATCTTCTCATTATCAATGGGAAAGAGTTCCCCTTCTTTAGTTTTTAGATAGAACAAACCAAGTCTTTCGACGATTTTGATCCTTAGTTTATGAGGAAATATTCTGCTGATATTCGCATTTTTTACACGCACAATATTGGTATATCTTCTTTGTATCTCATTTTTGGAAATTGCATAAAGATTTTTTCCATAGCAATCTTTGGAGAGATTTTTAAGAAAATCTTTTTCCAGGTTATGATTTCCCATGATCTTGATTTCGGAGATCTCAAAAAAACTGAGTTTTGTGATCAAACTTCTGATCCCGATCACACTCATAATAATTAGCAGGATCAAAAAAATATAAATGAAATAATACCGGCTCGAACCGCGTCTTTTTTTCTTCTTCAATTGATCACCCTTATTTCCGTTTCCAGTTTTATCTGGAATTTTTCATATACTTTTTCCCGGCAAAGTTTTATCAGGTCTATTACATTTTGAAATGTTGCATTTCCTTTATTAACTATGAAATTTGCATGTTTTCTGCTGATTTCAGCATCTCCAAAATTTCGTCCTTTTAATCCGCATTCTTCGATCAGTTTTCCAGCAGTTTTTCCTTCCGGATTTTTGAAAATACTTCCTAAACTCGGATAATTATACGGATGTCTTTCTTTTCTTTTCGATAAATATTTTTTTAGATCAGAATCAATTTCCATTTTTGATTTTGACTTTAAATCCAGTTCGACAGTTAAAATAAAACCATTGATAGATGAACCATTGATAGATGTTTTTCTATAATCAAATTTCAGATTATCCTTTTCAAATATTTTTATATTACCGGATTTATCCATAACCTCAATCCAATTAACGAATTCGGAAATATTATGACCAAATGCTCCTGCATTCATAAAAACTGCACCACCAAGATGAGCTGGAATTCCGTATAAAAATTCCAATCCGCCAAGCTCATGCTCCTGCAGAATTTGAACAAATTCGTTGAGATAATAATTTGCTGAGACAACTACTTTATTTCTGTTTATTCGTAATGATTTCGGTAACTTTTGATCGTGAATCAAAAACCTGTTTCTGGTATTGCCAAAAAGAATGTTAGAACATCCTCCCAAAGGCAGAATTTCATGATTTTCTTTTTTTGCTTTTTTTATGATCTTATTTAAATCGCTAAAAGTGTGCGGTATAAAGAGATACTTTGCTTCCTCCCCAATTTTGATATTTGAGTATTCCTTCAAACAACTCGTTGAAAAATTTGAAGTTAGCGTTTTTGTGTCAAATACTTTTTCCATTTTTTCTTTTTTCTTCATCAGTCTTCGTTAAAACTACGCCCTGACAAGCGAATTACATGAATTTCATTAATTCAACTTATTAAACTAATTCAACCGTTCCGAAGGTCAAGTGAAAGAAATTTCTCTGGTAGAGACCGTTCGGAAGGTTTTCCAAGTTCAACTTATTCAACCATTGCGAAGGTCAAGACCATTCGCAAGATTTATTTGAGAAACTTCTCACCGAACTGATAAATATTTCCCGCTCCCATTGTGATGACAATATCATTGGAATTGGAAACTTCCGTTATTTTTTCAACGATCTTCTCATTTGATTCGACATAATGAACATTTTTATGACCAGTTTGAATGGCAGCATCTGCAATCATTTTACCGGTAATTCCCGGGATCGGTTTTTCTCGTGCCGGATAGATCGGAGTTATCAACAGAATATCTGATTGGAGAAATGAACGACCGAATTCCCGATAGAAATCTCCGGTTCGGGAAAACAAATGTGGTTGGAAGATTACGACAATTCTTTTATCCGTGTTTTCTTTGATACCTTTCAGAGTTGCTTCTATTTCAGTTGGATGATGAGCATAATCGTCGTAAACAATGACTCCGTTTTTTTCACCTTTGAATTCAAACCTGCGAAAAACTCCATTGTATTCTGAAAGACCTTTTTGGATCAAAGAAAATGGAATTTCAAGATCCAAACCGGTGGCAACTGCGAGAAGTGAATTTAGAATGTTGTGAATTCCCAGAACATTCAGTTTTATTTCTCCGAGTTCTTTTCCATCAAAAATGGCTGTATATCTGGATTTGAAATCCTTCATCTTAATATTTTCTGCTCGCAGATCTGCCTGTTTGGAAAGTCCGTATGAAATTATTTCTTTCTTTATTTCCGGAATTATCGATTGCACTCCGTGATCATCCAGACAGGCAATAACACTTCCGAAAAATGGAACTTTGTTCGCATACTCAACGAACGCTTTTTTGATCCCTTCCAGGTCTTTATAACAATCGAGATGATCGGCATCGATGTTCGTTATGCCGGCAATGATCGGACTTAAACTCAAAAAGGAACGATCAAATTCATCGGCTTCTACTACAATATATTTTCCGGAACCGAGAAGATTATTGGAGCCGAAATTTTTAACGATTCCTCCGACAATTACAGTCGGTTCGAGTTTTGCTGCTGAGAGAACCATTCCCACCATCGAAGTTGTCGATGTTTTTCCGTGCGTTCCGGCAATTCCGATTCCGTAGCTCATTCGCATAATTTCCGCAAGCATTTCTGCTCTTCTAATTACCGGAATTTTCCTGGCAAGAGCAGTCGCAACTTCCGGATTATCATTTTTCACTGCTGATGATTTGACGACAACATCTGCATCTTTGATCAGATTCGCATTATGACCTTCACTGATTTTTGCACCTTTTTCCTGCAAGTGTTTGGTGATCTCCGTTAAGCGCATATCCGAACCGCTGATCTCAAAACCTTGATTCATGAGCAGTTCTGCAATTCCACTCATGCCAATTCCGCCGATTCCAACAAAATGGATCTTTTTGGTTCTTCCGAGCATAATTTTCCTTTATTGTTTCTTAAACTTGCCAAATTTTAGAAATTTGGCAAGTTTTTCAATTTCAAAATCTCTTTCGCTATAATTTTAGAAGAATTTAGATGTTTACTTTCTCCAAAATTCTTCTTCATTTCCATATATTTTTCTTTCATTTCCAATATTTGATCTTTTAATATTTTATGATTTAAATTTTTCTGTTCCAGAAGAAAAGCAATATCCTTCTCAACCAGTTCCTGAGCATTGAAATGTTGATGATTTCCTGCTGCAGAAGGAAGAGGAATCAGAATTGATGGAATTCTTTTTGTTTCAAGTTCGGCGAGAGATAATGCTCCGGCTCGAGCAATCGCAAAATCGACGGAATTATAGATCTTTCCCATTTCATTGGAGAAATCAAATATATAAATTCCGGTTTTTTTTTTCACTTTTTCTTTGATTTTTTCGAAACTGTATTTTCCTGTTTGCCAGATGATTTCGATTCCTTTATTAAGAATATCATCAACAATCGGTAAAAGATTATTATTCAAGATCAACGATCCCTGACTTCCTCCGAAAAGGAAAAGTTTCAACGAATCTTTTTTTAATCCGTATTTTTTAAAATCGATTTTCTCTTTTTCATTGATAACATTTGTGTTTATCGGATTTCCTGAAATTATCACTTTTCCAGATGGAAAATATTTTTTTGCTCCTTCATTTCCCAAAAATATTTTTTCAGCATATTTTGATAGAATCCTGGTCGTAGCACCGGGAAACGAGTTTTGTTCCTGCAGAAAGATCGGGATTTTTTTCAGATGAGCAGCATAACCCACAGGACCGGAAACAAAACCACCTGTTCCGAGAAAAGCGTCAGGTTGGAATTCTTTGATGATTTTTTTAGAAGCAAAAATGCTGTTCAATAATTTAAAAGGAAATTTCAGATGTTCAAGAGTGAATTTCCTGTAGAATTTTTGGACATTAATACTCTTAAATGGAATTCCTGATTTTTGAACAAGCTCCTCTTCCAAACTGTTTCTATTTCCTACAAAAAGGATTTTAGCATTCTTTTTTTGCAATTCATCTGCAATCGATAGAGCAGGAATTATATGACCGCCCGT
>DRTC01000618.1 GCA_011372345.1 Candidatus Cloacimonadota bacterium | reverse complement strand
TTTTCCACTCCGGTAACAGGATGATGTATGGATTCGCGAATTTCGGTTTCCGTTCTGACATCACCCCATATTCGAAGTTCGTCGATTTTGTAATTTCCGGAAGTATTCCCTGAATTTCCTCCGCCGAGATAGAAAAAATCTCCGGGATCGAGCCAAGTCATATCAGTTTCGGAATCCATTAAATCTCCGTTTATATACAGGTCATAATCTACAAGTGAATTATGTTTATCCCAGGTTAATGCTATATGATACCAATAATTCGCTCCGAAAAGATTATTCAAATCATAGGAAACATATCCGTCATTTTCAATTCTGAATTTTAAAAATCCGGTATCATAAATCCACATTTCCCAGTCATTTTCATCGATACTGTTATCAAATAATGTATTATAATTATAAAATGAATAGGGATAACACCAGAACTCTATAGTTCCGTCATCCGGAAGGATCAGAGGAATGCTCACATAATCATCGGTTCCATCGAAATCAAGAGCAGTTCCGGGAATTCTGTCGGGCGGATTTTTCCTGCCGATAATGAACTGACTGAACTCGGTAATTCCCTCGAAAGTTACGGAATTTTCAGAAAGATCTACCGAACTTGCATAAGTGATATATTCCCAATCTCCGTAAGCATTACTTTCCCGCGTGTATAATTTGAGCTGAGTTGGATAAGATTCATATTCCTCAGTCAAATCTTCAGTTATCGTAAATGTCAGATCGGTTTCAAATGTTCCGTCTCCGAAACGATTTACAACCCAGTATTGAGCATCAAAGACTTCGTCTGGTTGAGTCGGATTGATGTTTGACAATGTATTGATACGAGTAACGACAAGTGTGTCTGTGCCGGTTTTTGCCGAAAAATCCATTTCCAGACCCACATCAGAGAAACTCACATTTCCGATTGTGCTGACGATTTGTGTATCACTATCTCCGACACCAAAAGGAATCACGGAATATACCCAATCATCATTGTTCATATTCATCAAAGTTCCATTATTTCCATTTATCACATCCGAAGCGGTTATTCCCGAACTCTCGTTGAACTGAAAATTACTGACAAGTCCGCTTTCATATCCAAAAAGTGATCTATGCATATTTTCGCGGATCTGTTCCTGCGAACGAGCGACCCGCCAAATATGAACTTCATCCATTTTACCGTCAAAATAATATTGATGGTCATCCTGATCTTTACCAATAGTTACCGGATTTGCATTACTCGGTAAATTTCCATAAGCCCAACTTGTAGCACTTTTTTCGCCATTCAGATAAATAGCAACATAACCGTCATTTTCGGAAGTTCCGTCATAAACAAAAGCAAGATGATTCCATTTGTCGTAAATTTCGGTTGAATCCACATAAGCGTAAATCTCACTGTCAATACCCGGAAGATAAAAATAAAAGTAATTATACATACCTTCATCAACCAGAAAATCTATTGTCCAATCATCAATTCCCTTGGTCATTAGAGTATAATAATGTGTTTCTTCTCCTACGGATTCGGTATAAACCCATAATTCAACTGTGAATTGATTGAAAAAATCAAAAGCATTCTCATTAGATACTTCTATATAATCATCGGTTCCGTCAAAATCCAGACAATTGCCGGCGATTCCTTCCGGTTCCGGATAATTCGTGTTCTTTGCCACAATAAACTGGCAAAAATTATTTATGTTCTCGAAAGTTACCGAATTAGCCGCAGCATCTACGGCTATCGCTCGATCGTAAAATATCCATCCGTTCTCCGAACCTGTATTTCGCTTATATAGTGCAACCGTATTCGGAAAAGATTCGTCATCTTCATCCAAATCCTCGTTCAAAGTAAAGGTTATATTTGAATTGAAAAAGGCATTTCCGTCATCGGTAAAAACCCAATACTGATCATCATAAGCATAATCTATGCTATCGGGAATAGAATTGGGAGCATTATCGATTCGGGTAATTGCCACTTTAAGCGAGTCCTCTTCATCGGGTGTGAAGGAAGTGATCTCCAGAGAAACATCGGCTGCAGAATAATCATAAACTCCCGTTTCTCCGAATTGATGAGAAACAGTAGTTACGATTCCAAAGGGAATATTGGAATCTACCCAACCGGAACGTCCGGGATTTCTCCATTCCGCATTATTTCCCGAAATCCAGTCTTTGGCAATTGAACCGCTTCCTTCATTGAATTGCCAGTAACTTACTAAACCGGTTTCGTTTCCTGACAGGGTTTGACACATATTTTCGCGGATTTCATCTTCAGAACGAACAATATTCCAAATCCGAAGTTCATCAATGCAGCCATCAAATGCATTAGTGCCATCCTGTTTCATTCCCAGCCATACATCTGTTCCGGTAAAAGTAAAACTGCTTGTTAACATCATTGATTGTATCCGAGTTCCGTTTATATATAATTTAATTATTGTTCCGTCCACAACGCAGGCAATATGATTCCATTCGTTAATATTTAAATTTGTCAGATGAGAAATCGCCTTGTGTTGTGATTCCCCGTCAGGCTGAGATGCGAACGCAAATTCGCCTTCGTCGTCTCCGAGAGCAATAATATATTTTCGGTCAAAAGTAGAAGGCGTTGCGATAATCCTGGCAAAATCGGAATGTGTTTCCGGTTTTATCCAACACTCGATTGTAATGTCTCCGGTAATATCCAGACTGTTGTGATGTCCGATATTTTCATAATCATCAATTCCGTCGAATTCCACTGCGTAACCGGGAATTGATTCTGTTTCTCCGGTCGTGAAATTCCAGGTGTTCGGGTCGTCAATCCCATTATAATATCCACCGTAAATATCCTTAAAAGCATTATCTTCAATTAAAATATAATATGAGGTTAATTGTTCCAGTTGAACACCGAAATTAATTTCTACATCTTTACCGTTTATAGCAGTGCAAGAACTTGCCGGAACATCGGCAATAACCGAATTATCACTTGTTTTTTTTATGATAACATTTCCTTCTCCGACCGTTATATCCTCATCGAATTCGATATAAACCCGCGAACTCCAATCTCTGTTTATTTCATTATCCACAGGATTTGTACTTGTGATTTCCGGTAAAACATCTCCACAGATAATGAACTGACTGAAATCTGTAATATTTTCAAATGTTACCGTATTTGAACTCGCATCTGCCGATGAAGCCGCTGCTGCAAAACTCCAATCATCAATCGCATTACTGTTTCTCTTGAATAATTTCAGATAATCGGGATTTGATTGCATCCAGGTGCTTATTGTTTCTGCCGGTTGAAAGGTTATGTTTGTTTCAAAAGTTCCGTTTCCATAATTATTTACAATCCAGTATTGATCATCAAAAACATCTTCAGGATCAGTCGGCAATACATTCGGTGCGAGATTGATTTTACTTACAACAAAAGTATCCGTTCCGTTTTTTTCGGTAAAATTCATCTCTAAATCGGTATTATCGAAAACAACACTGCCGGTTGTAGAAACAACCTGTGAATTCACAAATCCTGTCCCGAATGAAATATTTGAAGTTACCCAATCGTCATCTGTCATATTATTGAGCGTTGCCTCATAATTATTTACCAAATCGGGAATAATTGTCCCCGTACTTTGATTGAACTGCCATTTTGCAAGCAGCCCGTTCGTCCAATAGTTATTTCCTATATGAATGTATTCTCTGATTTCCTGTTCGTTTTTGGAAATATCCCAGATATGAACTTCATCGAATTTTCCTTTTCCCTGAACATTTCCTGCATTCCCTCCGCCAAGATAAAAATAATTGCCGGGGTCAAGCCAGGTTTTATCGGTCTCGGAATCTTTCAAATCTCCATTGATATATAAATTATAATCTACAAGAGAACCGTGTTTGTTCCAAGTTACAGCAATATGATACCAATGCTCCGGTCCGTCTAAATTATCCAGATCATAAGAGAC
>DRTC01000617.1 GCA_011372345.1 Candidatus Cloacimonadota bacterium | reverse complement strand
TTTACCCATAACCAATTTCCTTCAATATCCATTTTTGCTACAAAAACGTCTGCACCTCCGCTACTGGTTACAGAATGGGAACCAAAGGTTGCGGTATTACCAAAATGACCAGTTATATAACAATTACTTAAATCATCAATTGTGATGGATCTTCCCCAATCTTGGGCACTTCCTCCACCTACAGTAACCCATTGCCAAATCCCGTTTGGATTTAATTTCGCAATAAAAATATCATCGTAACCACTACTACTAATAGAATATGAACCAAAAGTTGCAGTATCATTAAAAATTCCTGTAACATAACAATTTCCTGAATTATCATTTGTTATTCCATAACCTCGATCATCAGAAGAACCACCAGCAAATGTTGTCCATTGAGGATTGCCATTTGTATCAAATTTAGCGACAATAATATCATCTATTCCTCTAATTATTTGAGAACCAAACCGTGATGTTGCATTATACTTTATTCCGGTTATATAACTGTTTCCGGTTGCATCTACCGAAATTCCATATCCATAATTGTAACCAATTCCGTCAATATCAGTAGCCCAAAGCCAATTACCCGATGAATCAATTTTGGCTACAAAAATATTACGACTTCCATTACTGTGTATTGTAAATGATCCAAAAGTTGCATTACATTCAAAATATCCAGTTATATAGCAATTTCTTTCTTCATCTATAGTTATTCCATATGCACAATCATCACAATCATCACCAGCTTTTGCAGCCCATAACCAATTACCGTCCGTATCTAATTTTGCTACAAAAATATCAATATCATCACTGCTCACAAGAGAATGAGAACCAAAGGTTGCGGTTCCTTGAAAAAGCCCTGATATATAAATATTCCCTGATTCATCATTTACAATACCCCTTCCTGCATCATACTGAGTTCCACCGGCTTTAGCAGCCCATTGCCAAATTCCATTTTCATTTATTTTTGCTACAAAAATATCATAGCTATAAGCATAACTTGTAAGGGAATAGGATCCAAATGTAGCATCGCCATCAAACTCACCGGTCAAATAAGAATTTCTCATATTATCTGTTGTTATTCCGCTTACGTAATCAGAATCATAGCCACCTGCTCCGGTTGCCCATTCCCAATCAGGTGCTTGAGTGAAAGCACCAACTGTAATAAGCAATAACGATAAAATAATGATTATTTCTTTCATTTTTCCCTCCAGTTTTATTTTAATTCTGATAATTTATTAAGCTCTTTTTAATAATATCAAAAATGTCGTTTTTTACTTTTTACGTACTTCAGTTTTTACTTTATCCCATTCTCTCTTAAGTAATTCTTGTACTTTATCAATAATACTTTTTAAATCAATATCAAATTTATTTATTTCTTTTGAGTAATCTGAAAAGTAATTAACGATCTTATCCAAATAATCTATTATTTCAATATCATCTTTGGGGTTCATCTTCATCTTCAACTTCATTAATAAAGCTTTATTCACAATTTCACTCCGAGTCATTACCTTATTAAACGCACTTTCAACGTCCTCAATATCACTTTTCAGCTCTGAATATTCTTGTATATCTTCATCTGTTCGATCCCTATAAACTCCAACTAGTTGTTCTGTATGGTCTTTTCTAATCATTTCATTTATTAACTCTTTTAAATAATCAGTATTATTGATATGAATTAATAAAGATGAAATTAATATGTTGAAATCATTTCTAACAATTTGAATCCATTTAATTCGTTCAACAGTTATTGTATCAATATATTTGGTAGTTTTCAAATTTTTTCGAGTAAACCACACCGTCACGAATGAAGCTAATAATCCAGTAAGAAATGATGTTGATAGTATCGTTACTATGGTATCCATAATTTTACTAATATGCTTAAATCATTTTCTTGCATTTCTAATTCTTTCTTACAATAAATTTCTAAATTTTTCATTCTTCCTTCTAATTTTTTTATGCATAATTTCATCTAAATAACTTTCAAAACCTATTCTATTTTGCTCTTTCTTCTATTCTTTTATTATAATCATACTTAATAATTAATTGTAATATTCAGATTATATGATTTTTTGGATTTACCACTTCGTATATTGTATTTTATCCATTTTCCGCTTTTTAGTTCTCTGTTTAGATTGCCTGAAATATATAGGACTTTTTCAGAATCCATACCAATAAAGAACATCTTAATTTCTCTTTGTTGTAACTTAATTATTTCATTATGAAAATCTTTATTACAATCATTATCGATCAGATTAATTCGTATATTTTCAATTTTGTTTTCTGAATTAATAGCTTCTTCAAAGCTATAATTTCCCGTGATTCCAATTTCTATTCCAAATCTTTCGTCTACTTCTTTTATCATAAAGTATTCAGATTTGATATATACTTTCCATTTTTCATAACCATCTATTCTATAAGTCATTATTAAACTCCTGATATTTTTATTATTTTCAATACACTGTGATTTCTGCTAACATATGTATGCCACGAACTCACAAATAGTTCGCATAATAAATTATAGATAATGAAAAAGTTCGTAATAACTCCAAATTATCAGTTCGTAATAACTCCAATCCAACTTTTTCATCCTATTTTTCATCTTCGATATTACAACCACCCTGCTCCTTCACAGAGCAGGGTAATTCTTTCATTCTTTCATTCTTTCATTATCACAAAGCAGAGCTTTGTGTTACACTTTCGGAGGTTCAAACTCCACAATTTCGCTGAATTCGGAAAAGCCGTTGGCATTGCGTGCCCGAATTCTATAATATCTTTTATTTGCCGGCGGCTCATAAGTATAGGAGTATTCTTCTCCTGCATATAATTCCATAAATTCCTCTCCGTCATCCGAATATTCGAACTGGTAGCTGGTTGCACCTTCACAGGGATCGCAGGCAATTTTAACATTGGGATCTTCCCAGGTGGCAGTAACATTGGTCGGTATATCCGGTTGTCCGTGTCCGGGTGGAGGAGTAAGCGGTTCGAATCCCAGCAGGAGCAGTTTGGGAGAATATTTTCCCCAGGCAAGAGTAGCATAACGATAGATATGACGCAGCTTTTCCGAACCTTCATCATAACACTCCTGCAGGATATCATAAGCTTCCATGGAATCTTCTTTTTCAGTTCTGTAATCCAGCCAGAGCGATTCCATTTCATCTTTCAAGGTCACCAGCTTATTGACAATAGCTTCAGCCAGAACTCTTGGATCTCCCTCTAAACGCAAACGATCGGCTGTTTCTTTGTATTGGGTAATGACTTTTTTCAGACCTGCTCTGTCCAGGGGTGTTGGACCTATCAAACCGTACATGTCCAGTAATTCATCCTTTTCTCCTGCATCGTAAACCATTGCTTCGGTCAGCTCACGAATTCCAACCAGGTTTTCATAAGTCTCTGCTTTTTTGTACTGGAATTCCTCGGACTTAACATCCCGTTCACCTTTCTCTATTCCGGCAGCAGTCAATTTCGCCATATAATCCGTATTAGATGTGGAAGCCCAGGTGGTTAGCTCCAAGGGTAAGTTGATGAGTGGTCCCTGTACAGCAATATTGTGTTCCAGTTGAGCAGTTGTTGCATCTCTTTGTGCTTGTGTCTGCTGTGAGATGTTGTTATTATAACCCATAAAATACCTCCTTTAAATTTATTTCGTCTGAACATTTGAAAGACAGTTATCTTTTCTGATTCGTTAGTTTTTATGTCAAGTAAAAAGAAATTACTCCAGGCATACCCCCAAAATTTTCTAAAAAATGGTAATCATCAATAAAGATTTATAATTTGATTAGAAGCCCACAAATTTATTTGTGGGAAAAATTAAACAAATCCTTTTAAATGAACCATTTTAATGGTTTTTACTTTATTTGAAAACGGTTGAAACCGTTAGTTTTTTTCCCGAATCATATTCCCACAAATAAATTTGTGGTTTTCTTTGAACAGTAATTTTCAAGGCAATTAATCTTCTTATATTCTTTCGATTCATAAAGTTAGAATTCTTATTTCTACAAATTTTGGGGGTATGCTTGAAAAGAAATTACTCGTTCCCGCACCCCTGCGTGGGAATGTTTGTTCTGACGCTCTGCATTAAATAAGCAGTTATTTTTAACGCTGGAGCGTCTGTCATATCATTACAACTCAGGAGCATTGGAACGAGGATTTCACCTTCTCTTTTTTAAGAGAAGGGATTAGGGGATGAGTTAAAAAAAAAGGCTTTCCGAATCATCTCCGGAAAGCCTTTGTGTGAATTTAGATTATTGAAAGTTTACATCATAAAGGGAACGGTTTTATACGAAACCGTTCCCGAACTTATAATAACCGCTATCTTTCAGCAGTTACCCGATAGAATTTCATTGAGCCGAGAGCTTCGCTCCAGGAAGTTCCCGGGATTTGAGTTCCGGTCGGTTCGAGTGTCCAACCTGACGGGAAAGCTGCATAAGGATCGGTCGAGCTGTAAACATTATAATAGTCGGCACACCAGGACGGATCCCATTGCAGGTAAACATTTACACCATCTTCCGTGATGGTTATATTCTGCGGAGTCTGCGGTTCACAATCGATATAGAAAGCCATATCCATGGAAATATGTTCTTCTCCGAACGGATTGAACGGATGTCCCATAGGATAGATCATTTCAGTCCACATACCTCCGGGTGGGAAACATTGATAAACTGCATCGTCATTCCAGTGATTCGGGGAAGTTTTCCATCCAAAGAAGGCTGAACCCGGTGTTCCAAATTGTCTAACGCTTAACCAGTAGATCGTTCCTTCTTCCTGCATGAAAGCATCAACATCAGGAATGGTGAAATCATATTCAAAGACAGTCCAGTCTCCCGGGAAGATCAGATTACCGGTGCAGGGATCATACCAATGTTCACCATCAGGAACTTGAGCATACATATCGTAATTGTATTCTCCCGGCATAAAATCTCGCATCCACAACATTTGATCCGGTTCGCTCCAGCCTTGTCCTCCCATCGGATTATCAGACCAGATGGCAAGTTCAAAGAACGGATCCGGGAACCATTCATCATACCACCATGAACCCCAGATATGAATGCTGTTGATCGGACCGGTTTCCAGGCACAGGAAATCATCTGCTATAAGACGAGTTGTTTGTTCATCTTGAGATGCCGAAACATCGATACCGAACATGGTTGTATCTGGCCACTGGTGATAATGCATTTTCGAGCCGTCATCCGGAGCTTCCTCGATGATTATCAGGTAATCCTCCACTTCTCCATCTGCTGCTAAACCTGTTGCGGCTAATCCTCCTGCACTATCGAATCTGAAACGAGCGGTTGTCTGACCGAAGGATGCAGAACTCGGAATCATAAAAGTATGTGGTGTCCAGACATTGTTGATCACGACATCTGTGAAAATCTGTTCTGTTGCATCCCAACTACCGTTTTGATCATAATCTATCCAGGCATTTAAATAACCTGTAGTGTTTGCCTGGACATAAACTGCTCCCTGTTCTCCAGGAATGAGCGGAGTTATAAATAAAACTCCATCCTCATCATCATTGCCGTCATTATCATCTCCGGTAGCGAGTCCATCGGGTTGTCCGTCAGCATCGGAATCAACACTTGTCCCGAGATAATGCAAACCATCGATCACATGCCTTGCTCCATTATTGACATAATATGTTGGATAAAGCGGATCATCTGCATCTCCAAAATCGAGTTCTTCTATTTTGATCTTATAATCTTCAACTTCACCATCATTAGCAAGACCAATATAAGAAAGACCTCCGACAGTATCAAATCTGAATCTGGTAAAGGTTATTCCTGGTGTGGCTGTGATCGGAACACTGATGTTGAAAGTATTATTTCCAGCAGTAACAGGTTGATTGTTTAAGATCAGATCATTTGCTTCCGCCCAACCTCCATCGATATTATAATCGAGCCAGGCATTGATAAATCCATTAGTTGAAACATTTATCAGAACTTGAACATTTTCACCAGGAATAATTTGTCCCAGGAAATTGATTCCATCCTCATCTGCAAGATTGTTATTATCATCACCCATTGCATTCGGATCCTGCAGACCGTTAGGTTCAGCATCGATCAAAGCTCCCATATAAACTCCGGCAACTACTGTATGTCGAGCACCATCATTTGCCAGGAGAGTTGGATAAGTCGGATCAGGTGCATCTCCGAAATCGAGTTCTTCTTGTGGTTCTTCTTCAACAAATAGCAGGTAATCTTCGGTTTCTCCATCACCGAATTCTCCGGAACCATCCCATTCACCAGCTGTAACAGGTATATCGGAAATTGTAAATCTCGACCAGAAGTATCCTGAATTTGGTCCAATTATGAAATCAGGTGGATTTAAACCTGATAAAGGTCCGGTATATCCGGCAGGAATCCCGAAGTTGATCAAAACATGTTCGGGAGTCATCGCTCCAAAACATGTGGTTCCAGGATCATCTTGCCAGTAACCATTTTGATTCCAGTCAAACAAAACATTCACGAAACGATCAGCAGTTGATAAATTCTGGACATCGATATCAATATCTGTTCCCCAAACTGCAGTAGCACACGGAAATCCTAAACTTGTTCCGATAGATGACGGACAAGGTACAACATTAACAGCTGCATCGATAGTATAAGAATCCGGTATTATCAAACCGGCATCTCCATCTCCGTAACATTCATCATCATCATAGATTGGGAAACAAGTAG
This sequence comes from Candidatus Cloacimonadota bacterium, assembly GCA_011372345.1. Lineage (NCBI taxonomy): Bacteria > Pseudomonadati > Candidatus Cloacimonadota > Candidatus Cloacimonadota bacterium. The sequence goes on along the minus strand of DRTC01000617.1, from coordinate 1,302 downwards.
GACAGCCATCAGCATTTCCGTCTGATTCCAGATCAACCGATGGACCGAAATACGACGAGAGCGGAGCCGGACCATGGATAACATAACCGCTTGGAAGAACAGTTATACAAGTTGGAAAATAGCCGGTAACACCAGTCGATGGATAAGCGATTTTCATTTCACCTTCCGGTGCATCACCAAGATCATATTCGTCAGTAGGTTCATCCTCTCCTGTAATTACAAAAGCAAGATCGATCGAAAGCATTTCATAAGGATGCCCCAGAGGATACCGCATTTCTTCCCAATGATTATTAATTGGATCAACCAGATAGACGGCATCATCCATAAAGTGCCCATCTTCGATATCACGAGTTTTCCAGCCGAATGATTCTCCTTCCCAAGCCTGAATATCAGTTTCTACAACTAACCAGTAAATAACAGGTTGTTCTGTAGTACCTTCTTGCATAAAAGCTTCAGCCTGATCAATAAAAAAGTTGTATTGCCAGATAATCTGATCACCCATTTGATCTAATTCACCTGAATAAGGATCCCACCACCATTCATAACCTTCCTGTAATTGATAATAAACTCTTTCAATCCAATCTCCAGGTTGGAATATCCTTTCCCATAATAAAGTCTCAGGATGACTCCATGGAAATTCGTTATTAGGATGTCCGGCAGGCATATCACTCCAGATGCTGATCTTGAACCCATTAATATCAGCGAGATAATCCCAACGCCAGGAACACCATAAATGAATATCAGTGATCAGTTCTGTAGTTGTACACAAGAAGTCATCTCCTAAAGTACGGTTAATACCATCACCTTGATCAAAACGAATATCAATCCCGGTATTCGTCTGGTCAGGCATTTGCACCCATTTTGCCGGATCTTCAGGATCCCAATCTCCAATCAGGACTTGAGTCAGCAAAAATAACATTACCAAAAATAGTAATTTTTTCATAATAATACCTCCATTAGATAAATTACTAAAAAACAAAAAATCTAAATTTCTAAAAAAAAATAAAAATTGCACAATAGCTAAAAAACCAAAATTATGATATTAACGATCAGAAACATAACTGCGATATTAACCTTAAAAACTCCTTAATTAAAGATATTTACATCACACTAATTTCCTTCGCAAAAACCAATTAGAAAAAAAAATAGATTCAATTTCCTGTCAACTAAAAATAATATTTATTGAGTCCACTCTAAAAAGGTCAAATTCAATAAAATTAGAAACCGTTAAAACGGTTAATACTTTTTCCTGTTTCATTAACCACCAACTTAAGTTGGTGGTTAATAAGAAGATAGAGGTCA
>DRTC01000616.1 GCA_011372345.1 Candidatus Cloacimonadota bacterium | reverse complement strand
TTATATTGGAGGATGTATGAAAAATTTAGTTTTTATTATGTTGTTTTTGTTAATGTCAGGTTTGTGTTGGGGAAAAACTCAAAAGAACTCCTTGTTCACTCCTCAACTTCAGGAAAAATTGGATTCTGCTTCTGATCATGAATTTATCAGGATCAATATTCGCTTGAAAAACCAATTTGATTCCGATGAATTAATGAGACAGACTCAATTTCTCACAAAAGAAGAAAAAAGAGATGTTGTTGTTAATGAATTAAGAAATTTCAGCCGCACATCACAATCAGCGATTTTGAATCAAATGAATGAGATGAACAGAAGTCTTTCCATTAAAAATATCAGATCTCTCTGGATCACTAATGTGATCAACTGCTATGCCCAAAAGGAAGCTATTCTGGAATTAACAGAAAGAGACGATATTGCTCAAATCGATTATGATGAATATCGTCAGGTTCTGAACATGGAGGAAAGTAAAGAAAACAAAACAGTTCCCGGAAATCCAAATTCGAGAGAGATAACCTGGAATGTTTCAAAAGTAGATGCTGACGATGTCTGGGGATTGGGATATACAGGTGATGGAGTTGTTGTTGCTGTTCTTGATACAGGAGTCAGATACACTCATAACGATCTCGATGATCATCTCTGGACAGATCCTTCCTATCCTAATCACGGTTACGACTTTTATAATGATGATAATAATCCCATGGATGATCATGGACACGGAACTCACTGTGCTGGAACTATTGCCGGAGACGGAACTTCCGGATCTCAAACCGGAGTTGCTCCCGATGCTCAGATCATGGCATGTAAAGTTCTTAATTCCGCTGGTGGTGGACATGAATACGATGTCTGGGATGCGATTGAATTTGCTGTTGAAAACGGTGCTGATATTATGAGCATGTCCATCGGTTGGCAGCATCGCTGGGGACCTGATAGAACAAGTTGGCGAAATGCTATGAACAATGCTCTGGCAGCAGGAGTTATTGCCTCAGTTGCTGCTTCCAATGAAGGTGATAATCAATCAACTTATCCGATTCCCGATAATGTTGGAACACCCGGAGATGTACCACCTCCATGGCTTAATCCTGATCAGACATTAACTGGAGGAAAATCTGCAGTCGTATGTGTCGGAGCAACAGACAACACTGATACAATCGCTTATTTCTCAAGTTTAGGTCCGGTTACCTGGGAAGATATTTTCGGATTTAATGATTATGCTTATAGTCCGGAGATGGGATTAATTCGTCCAGACATTTCAGCACCTGGAGTTGATATTAAATCTTTAGATTATTCCAGTGATACCGGTTATGCTTCCGGATGGAACGGAACTTCCATGGCGACTCCATGTGTAGCTGGAACAATGGCTTTGATGCTGGAAAAGAACAATTCTCTCGCTCCTGCAGATATCTGCCGGATCATCGAAGAAAACTGCGATATTCCTCAATCACCAAAAAATAATACTTACGGTTCCGGTAGAATTAATGCTTATGATGCTGTTGTTGCTGTCTCGAATACAACTGCAAATCCGGGAATTTCTACCCAATCATCTTTTTCCCAGACATTAAAGACCGATCAATCAGATTCTCAAACTCTCAGCATAACTAATAACGGAGATTCAAATTCTATCCTGAATTATACCGTAACTTATGATTATACTTCAAGAAGTGATGACAGCGGAAGGAGTATTTCCGGTTCAACCTTTGAAAGCTATTTCGACCATTATATTCCCGGAACTACTTTTGATATTGGTTTTGTTATCAGAAACACTAGTACCGATGATGAATGGTTAGATGGAGCATCATTAGACTTCCCATCCGGAGTAACAGTGAATAGTTCCACAGATTTTGTCGGCGGATATTACGGTCCATTAGTAACAAACGGAAATACAGGTAACGGAGCAACAATTACCTGGTCTGATAATAATGGAGGTTACGGGAATATAAGACCGGACGAAAGTGCTCAAGCAACGGTTAATGTTACGGTCAGCAGCAGTTTCTCCGGTAATATGACTTTGGATTGGACTCTATCGGGAGATGTTTATGGAAGTACACCTCACGATATTTCCGGAAGTATCACTCTTTCCCATAAATGGCTTCAGGTAGGTTCAACTTACGGAATCCCGGTTGTTGGTGATTGTGATTATGATGAAACAGATAATATTACTTTAACTTTCAATTCACAAAATTTAAGTGTAGGAACTTATACTGCTGATATTACTATTCAAAACAGTGCCGGAGCCGATATTGTTATTCCTGTAACTTTAGATATAGCAGAAGATCCAAATCCCGCTACTTTAGTCCAACCTGCTGATGGCGGACCTGGAACAGTTCACTTGGAACAGCTTCTTGAATGGTCTCCCGGAACAGGTTTACCTCCGGATGGTTATAAACTTTATCTAAATAATTTTACTCCTCCAACATCCCTGGAATATAATGGAACTTCAACGAGTTTCCTACCTGATACTTTGCTTCTTGATTTTGATACAACCTATTACTGGCAGGTTGTTCCATATACAACAGGTAGAGGAGATGCCAGTGGTTGCCCG
>DRTC01000615.1 GCA_011372345.1 Candidatus Cloacimonadota bacterium | reverse complement strand
GTAGGAGGGATATGCCCGGGTACGGTAACTTCAATATCCGTAAATAGCGGATTGTTAAAAGTCAGGTAAAACTGTTCTTCAACTTCCATTAGAATCGTTACTGTTGAAGAACCTCCGTTCGAACTGATGGAAATCTCACCTTGATAGTCACCCAATGGTAAATCATTTCTGTTCACAATAACTGAGACAGTACTTCCATTACCGGAACCTGATGTTGGTTCAACTATAATCCAATCCTGCTCGACAGTTATATTCCAATTTAAAGTTCCACCTCCGGAATTATTAATAATAAATTCTTTTACTATCTCCTCTGAACCAAAATCAAGAAAAGTTGTACTTACACTTAATACAGGATCTTGTGTTTGAACAGAACTATTTTTACATCCGGAAGAAATCAGAATTCCTAAAACTAAGACATATACAAATATTTTGGTTTTTATTTCTATCTCCTTATCTGTATCACCACCTTGCCTGTGGTCTTTTTATGAATTTTTATTATTTCTACTATCGGGACGAGGGACTTACTTCACGACAACTTTATCTCCAACTTTAATATCTCCTACTTTATCGACTATCCTTGCAATCGACATTTTATCATGAACCTGAAAAACGATTATTTCTCCTAATTTCTTAACTTTTCTGTGTAAAACTTCTTTTGTAGTTGGATGAATGATCTCTTTTCCCTCTTTAAAAGCAACGCACTTCGTCCCTTTCCTTACACCTTCATGACTACCGATATCGATATAGATCAGATCTTCTTCAATATTGACAACATAGCCTTCCACCAAAGGCAGATCATTGTAGATCATGATAGCAACATTTTCGACCAACTTTTCAATATTGTCGATCCTGGTATTTTCTGCTGAGGCTTCTTTGGCAACGATGATCTCACTTGTTTGAGTATCGATGACACGAGCGCTGACTTTTCCATATTGTTCTTCACAGACAATACTACCTATAATTATGACATCCGCACCTACTAACTTTCCGAGTTCTACTGCTGTACTTTCATCGACCAATCCTGAAATAGTTTTTTTATGTTCTTTCATCACTTCTTCCAGGGCATTTCTCTCGATCACCCGGAAACGACGAAGGTTCACCAGTTGTGTGACCATCTTATCCGTTACTGATTTCCTGATGTTTTCCGTTTCCTCTTTTCCTTCAAAAGGCAAGACAGCAACAGAAAGACGCGAACCAACCTGAGTAACTCTGGAAGGATCATAAGTTAAAGCACCAACCGGAACTTTCATTTTATTCAATTGTTCCTGCTCAAAAATCCTTTTCCTCTGTTCTTCCTCTTTTTTCTTTATCTCTTCCTGTTTTTTCTGTTCTTTGAGTTTTTTCTTTTCCTCTTCCTGTTTCTTGATCATTGCCAGTCTTTCCTGCTCCAGAGCCGCTTGTCTTTCCTTTTCTTCCTGTTTCAACTCTTCTGGAGATTTTCCTTTTATCTCGGAAACTCCTCCGGAATTTTCGATCTTATTGATAAAGGCAGCAGCTTTTTTTGATTTTTTAAATGCGATTGACAGTTTTAATTCCTCAAGTGATTGCTCATATTCTCCGAGGTAGAAATAAGCTATTCCAATTTCCCGATGAGGAAAATACTCGATGAACCTGGTGCCGTAAGTTCTCTTTTTCTTGGCATCTTTAAACTCTAATGATGCTGCGCTTTTAAATTCTTCCAAAGCTCTTTGCCAATCTTGTTTCATCATAAATTTCATGCCTTTTTCATAATAGTTATAAAATTTCTCTAATTTCTTAACAGCAAAAAGATTAGAAAAGCTTGAAGTTAATAGAATTACAACAAAAATAACCAAGATTAGTTTTTTACTGATCTGTCCGGCAAATAAGCCACTGTTTAATATATTCTTCATATACTTCAAGACTCCTTTTAAGAAATCAAAAAACTATTTCCTAAAAAAAAAGAATTTTATTATCGTCAATGAATAAATCAGTATTTGTGGAAAAATAGCATGAGTTTAAATAACAAAACTGGCATCAATGCGGAATTATCCCCAGCCAATCTCCAAGAAGGAACTGCATTCTTCCTATAAGAAGTGAAACTCGAGCCATGGCAGTATAACCAAAAGCTGCTCCAAAACTGATCATCAGAAAATAGATCCCGATCTTGGCGGTTGCTCCGAAAACTCCCTCATGCTTTTTGCTGAAAAAGAAATAAATAACACCAGTAAGTGTCCCGATTATGAGTAATAGTTGACCGATTACAATGATCGCATTATCAGCTTTAAATGGATTCATCATGGTTGCAGTTAATTGCATCATCACATCAGATTTCAAGTATTTAACGAAATAAAGTCCGGCAGTAGTTGCTATTGAGAAAGCGATCGGGTAACGACTGACCCAGACAGTTTTGGGGACTAAACGGAGAAGCATAAGAATTCCCAAAAAGGCAGGAAACAGTTTTATCCATTTCACGCTGAAATTGTTTATGAGCGGATCAAAACAGTTGGGAATCAAGATCGAGAAAATCGTATAAACGAACCAGTAACCTGCTGAAATTCCAACGAAAATCTGTTCTGCAACTTTATAGAATGGATTATCTTTGTATAAAAAACTGAAGATAGCAAAAGTGAAATAAACTCCTAACCAGATTCCTAAAGTATTAAAAAATTGTTCCATTATTGTTTCTCCTTTTCCAGTTTCTTATTCCGCCAGTATAAAATATTTCCAATTATTATAAATATGATGATGATCAAATGAGCTAAGGATTGAGCATCCATTCCGCTGGTTGCTGTTCCTTTGGCATCTACAAGACCTTCGTATTCAGCTGCTGCTTTCAATCCTGCGAGAAGCCCGGAAAGTTGCTCCTGATCATTAACATACGGCATGATCGCGGGAGCACTAACTCCGGTCACACCTCCAGCAGCTCTTCTTCCGTAAGAATCATGAGCAACCTGCACCCATTGTTTAATTCCCGGATCTCCAGCAGAAAGAGCAAAAATAAAATCGATGTTATTAAAATTGTCAATATCATCCATGATCGGTAATTCATCGAGGGAAGAACCATACATATCTTTGGGAAAAATCTCCCGGAATCTCTTTCCCATTGCCTGGATAACAACCATTCCTCCTGCTTTGAAACCGAGATTAACATAATCTTCTCCATACTTCAAGTCAGGATAATTATCTTTTAACTGGGAAATTATATCTTCCGCCATCTGAACTCCCATGGGCCAGAGAGCAGTGATGATGATCTTTATTTTTCTATCAAAACAGTGTTTTACCAGCGATCTTGCCATTGGATGAAGTTCCGGCTTGCTGGCTGGATCATAATCAAAAGAAATGATAACGCGAGAACCTTCCGGTGTTTCTTCTACAAAATCATAAACTTTCTGCACGATATCTGTTGTCTCAATGGGAAATCCAATGGTGAAGATCAAAGGCAGTGCTACACCTACAAAGATAAAAAGGAAAAGCCATCTGCGATCGAGTTGTTTGCTCTGTTTTGCCATTAATCACCTCCCAGATACGAACGCTCAATACCGAGAATGATCCGCAGAGAACTTCCAATAATTCCAAGAGCAGCTCCGATCATGATCGCTCTTTGTCCGGCTGTGGTTGGATATTTCATGATGAATTCCGATAGTTTCGGCAGATGAAGAAATTCCAGTGATTCCGGCAACCAACCTGTTAATAGAGTTCCTAAACTCGTATTTCCCAACATAACCAGGATGGCAGCTGCCAGCAGTAAACTCGACTCGAAAGTTCGTGCGATAAATGCTCGATAAGCCGCAGAAGCAATGAAAAAAGCCAGCAAAGAGAACATTGTTGCCTGCAGATTCTGGTAGATATGATCAAAGATATAATCGAATGGTTTTGCTCCGATTGTAGTAGATAATAATTCTCCATGACCAAATAAACCGCTCATTTCTTTCGTTCCCCAGAAGATTCCGCAACAGATCATCAAAGTAAAACTTGCCAGAGTGATGACGAAATACTGCCAGTTCTTCTGTTTATATTTGATCTTGAGAACACATACTTTAATGAGACTTAACTGCCCGAGAATAATGGCAAAACCGGCAATGATCATAAACCAGTTTTCCAATTCACCGGACATGGAGGCAAAAGGTTTATGCGGGATGAATTCCGAAAATATGAGGATCACTCCGACAATAAAGGTTAATATTAACGGCACTTTTCTTTTCATTTATCCGCCTTGATATGTTTTATCTCATTACAAAACTCCTGTTTTGTAATGACAATTGCTGAAACTCTGTTTCAAGTATCTTTTTTTATCATAAATCAAAACAGAGTTTTTCTCACATTTACATTCCCAAACGGGAGTTTGGGAACGAGAAGAAGAACGAGAAGAAACGAGTTCTCATAAGAATTTAAAACAGAGTTTTTTAACCAATTGCATTCCCAAATAGGAGTTT
>DRTC01000614.1 GCA_011372345.1 Candidatus Cloacimonadota bacterium | reverse complement strand
TTCATAAATTATGCTACCTTCTTCCGAAGCTTTCTTTCACTTGTTCATACATAAAGATTCGGAAGGATGTGAATGCCCCTAACTTTCCGAATCTTAGTGATAAGAATATCTTCATGAGAAGCTTCGGAAAGGCATCATAAGTTTTTCATAATCTTTCATAAATTATATTACACTATCCTTGAAATGAATTTTTCCATTTCTTTATTCTAAAATTAATGCTAAATGTCTTTTGGAAAATAACATTATTTTGTCAATTCTTAAATTTCAAACTTTACTTAAAAAAATCTTGCGTTAAAGATATACATATTTTTCCTGACTTCTTTAATTGAATGAAAACTTATGGGAGGTATTTTTATGAAAGTGATTGAAGGAAATCTCATTTCCAAAAATATCAAATATGCTATTTTGGTCAGCAGGTTTAATGAATTCATCAATAAGAAACTTCTGGAAGGTGCTGTCGATTGTTTGATCCGTCATGGAGCAAAAGATGAAGAGATCGAAGTGATCTGGGTTCCGGGAGCTTTTGAGCTTCCAATTGCGGCTCAAAAAACAGCTGATACGGAAAAATATAATGCTGTAATCTGTTTAGGAACTGTCATTCGGGGAGCAACTCCTCATTTCGATTATATCAGTTCGGAAGTCAGCAAGGGAATTGCTAATGTCGGATTGAAAAGCGGAAAACCTGTGATTTTCGGAGTTCTGACGACAGATTCGATCGAGCAGGCAATTGAAAGAGCAGGTACGAAAATCGGGAATAAAGGTTGGGATGCAGCTCTTTCTGCGATCGAGCTGGTTAATTTGTTTAAGAAGATTCAGTAAATCAATTTGCTAAATTGATCAGGGAAAACAAGATCGGAATTTTGTTTTACAATGTAGAATAGAACTTGTTCTGTTTGCAGTAACTCAATCATCTTGATTGAGAAAAATAGAACAAAACTTGTTCTGTTTGCAGTAACTCAATCATCTTGATTGAGAAAAATAGAACAAAACTTGTTCTGTTTGCTTAAAAATAATTACGAGAATTTATTCGGAACAATCCGTCAAAAGCCGGACTGAATGTTCCGAACTACAAAGGTCTTTAATATGGGAATCCGCAGAAAAGGTCGCGAAATTGCAGTTCAGATATTATATTCTCTTGATTTTTATGAAAAAGAATATTCTGAAATATTGGATGATATTGCCTTCGGAAAAGAAACAAAAAAGAATAAAAAGATATTTGAATTTGTAGATTCTATCTTGAAAAGTTCGATTGATAATCTTTCTGAAATCGACAAAAAGATAAGTCAACATTCAACAAACTTTCCTTTGAACAAAATTGCAGAATTAGACAGATGTATCTTGCGAGTTGCAACAAATGAGATGCTATATACTGAAACACCTCATCCAATAATAATGGATGAAGCCATTGAAATTTCCAAAAAATATTGTGCGGAAAGTTCAGGAAAATTTATTAATGGTATTTTAGATGCGATTTCGAATGAATTAAAGAAGAAAACCAGAAATGAAATTGACTGTCATTAAAGAAAATAAATTAAATTGTTGTATTGGAGTGATTGTTTATAACGAAGTTGCCAATATCGGAAAATTATTAAATGCACTCCTTGAACAGAAATTAGATAAAATCTCGATCAAGAATATTTTTGTTATTTCGAGTGCATGCACTGATGGTACCGACGAAATTGTTGAGAATTACGCGAAAAAGCATAAAAAGATCAAACTCATAACAGAACCGGAAAGAAAAGGAAAATCATCCGCGATCAATAAGTTCATTGCTGCTTCCGAATCTGATATTCTAATTATTGAGAGCGGTGATACGATTCCAGCAGCAGATACGGTTGAGAAGATGATTGTTCCCTTTTTTGATGAAACGATCGGAATGACCGGCGGACGACCGGTTCCGGAAAATGATCCTAAAACTTTTATCGGATACAGCGTAAACCTGTTATGGAATCTCCATCACAAAATGGCTCAAATTTCACCAAAATTAGGAGAGATGGTTGCATTCAGAAAAATATTTGAAAAAATTCCGGAAAAGAGTGCAGTTGATGAAGCGAGTATTGAAGCAATTATGAAAGAGAATAATCTGAAACTTAAATATATCCCGGATGCCATTGTTCATAACAAAGGACCGGAAAATATCAAAGATTTTATTAAACAGAGAAGGAGGATCGAAACCGGACATTTATGGTTAATGGAAACTGAAAATTATGAGGTCAGTTCTCAAAATTTGAAGATATTAATGAAATTAACGCTTTCTGAAATTTTGGAAAATCCTTTAAAGATTCATTTTCTATTTGGAACGATCTTATTGGAAATTTACAGCCGTCTTCTCGGTTGGTATGATTTTAAGATCAAGAAGAAAAATCCCTTTAAATGGGATATTGCGGAATCGACGAAAAAATTGAAAATTTAAGGTAAATAAATTGAATTATCATAGTAAAAAAATTGAACAAAAAAGATTTTCTATAAATAATTA
>DRTC01000613.1 GCA_011372345.1 Candidatus Cloacimonadota bacterium | reverse complement strand
CTCTCAACAATCGAAGACGACGATGGTCATCGTCGCAATATTAATACCCGTTTGGATTGGACAACAATCTTGAAGGCGACAGCCCCAAACGAAAGAATCAAACCCCGAAGGCGACAATGCGCATTGTCGCCTTCGGTCACAATCAGGATGATTGTGTTACAACGCCAAAACCTCTCGCACTCTGCTTTCCAATTCCCAGATAATCAGGAATAAGAAAATTTACCATAAATTCACCGGTAAAGCACTGCATTTTCAAATTCTTAAAGTTTACCATTTTCGGTTTGAAAAATCCTTCCACTTTTATTTTCTCGATATTTGGAATAGTGTAATCGAATCCTTTAGAGAGAGTTTTCAGGTTTTCCCGTAAGATATGTTTCAGAAATTTCTGCTGTTCTATTTGATTCAATGTTTTGTATTTCCGATAATTTTCTTCCTTCAAAGCCATCCAAGGTGAAGCAAATTTGTAATCGATAAAATTATCGGACATCCCGAAATTTGTTTCTTTCAGAAATATTTCCTTTTCAAAAAGAGAATACCTGCGACCGTTGATAATCATTTCATCAAGTTCGAAGAAAATCTTTTTCAAAACTTCAATTCCTTTATTGAAGCCGATTAAAGCGGGATGTCTTTCAATAATCCGATATTGGACCTGCGGAAATCCGTAAGAAAATTTCCCGTCGGGAAGATGATTGTGAAGTTCCGTATGTTCAGGAAATTTATCAGAAAAATATCCCCGTAATTTGGGAATATCGGATGGTTTATGTTGCACATCGGAAAATAATACTGTTAAAATCTTTGTTTTCATAGACTTCTCCATTTGAAATTAAGCTTCGATTTCAGAATTTTCTTTCAAATTTTAAAATCGAGATTATTCTCAAAATTTACTATTAAATGTCAATTTTAATTTTCATCAAAGAAAAAAATTTACAAAAGTTTGCTGTTGAAATTATTTGTTATAAGAAAAAGATAAAAGGAAAAACATGAAACTCTCCGAAAGCTTATTCAGCAGTTTACAGAACATTTTCACGCATAAATTGCGTTCAGCTTTAACTCTTCTTGGAATTATTATCGGTGTATTTGCTGTAGTCACCATGTTTTCTTCTATTTACGGATTAAAGAATCTGATCAATGATAGAATGGAAGGAATGGGTTGGAACAATTCCATCATTATTTATCCTTCCGAAGGTTTCAGTGAAAATCAGTCTTTTCGTAGAAGAATGCGTTTCCGGTATATCAAAAGGGAAGCAAAACCTTTAACTTTGCACGATTTTGAGATGTTGGAAAAGGAAGTCGATTCAAAATATATTTACGGGATGGTCGAAGTCTATGATCGTATGCTCCGGAATGAAAAAGAGCATAATGTCAGGATGAGAGCGACAAATATTATGTTTTTCACTTCCAAGACTTATCCCTTAAAATCAGGAAGATATTTTAACAGGTTTGAAGAAATAAATGCATCTAAAGTCTGCGTGATCGGTTTTCATTTTGCGGAAGATCATTTCAAAGATGAAGATCCTATCGGTCAAATTCTGACTATTGGAGCAAATCGTTTTAAGATAATAGGTGTTTTGGATGATGATGTTCTTAACCAGGCTGGAATGAACTTCAATAACTGGGAAAGATGGCAGGATTTGAAAAGTATTTATATTCCGCTTTCAACCGGTTCTCGTTATCTTCGGGCAGGAAATGCTATTGATTACATCTATTTACAAGCTGAAAACACGGAAAAATTCAAACGAATGAAAACAGTTACCAGGCAAAACCTTCTTGCTGAACATAAAATGGCTCATGATTTTTCCTTTAATGATGTGGGAGCAATGATGTTCAAGATCACTGAAGAATTGAACGAAATGATGAAAAAATGGAATGTGACTCTTTCGGCAATTGCTTCTATTTCCCTGATCGTGGGTGGGATCGGGCTTTTCAGTACACTTCTGATCTCTATCAATGAAAGAATGACGGAAATCGGGATCAGGAAAAGTATTGGAGCGACCAATACCGATATTTTCCTGCATTTCATCCTGGAAGCAGTAATCCTGGCGTTGATCGCTGCTCTGATTGGTATCTTCGCTTCCACCTTTGTAGTGCAGATCATTTCCAAAGCTCTCAAATCAACTTTTCCCACACCGATAGAAGGTATTTTGTTAGGAATTGGCTTTTCTGTTCTGATCGGAATCTTTTCCGGTTTATATCCGGCGATCAAAGCTTCCAAGATCGATCCGATCAAAGCGATCTTTTATTTTGAGTAGATCAGAACATGGAGACAATTCATTCCATCCCCATGAGATCCATTAACTTACTTTCAAATCATCCTGAAAAGTGCACATCAAGTATTAAAATTTGATCTTTTCTCAAATTGACAATTTTTTTATAAAAATTTTCAGAGGTAAAAAGTTCGGATACATTTCTGATTAAAATTTATTTTTCAATCAATAGAAGCGAGATATGGAAGCCGGTTTTAAGTCAATTCGGGAAATATTTCCTGCTCGTTTTTCTGGTTGCCTGCGGATTGAATTTCGAAGTGCTTTCGCTGCTTTTTGGAGTGAGTAAAGCAACTATCCACAACTGGTTTTACAAATTATCTTTTTTGAAAAGATTCATTCTCGATTTCTTCTCTATTTTTCTCTGGTTTCCGATCTTACTGCCGATACCTGGAAAATCTTTTTTCAACGCTTTTTACCAGCTTTACGGAAAACCCAAATTGATTATTTCGGATGGCAGCAAGTCGCTTGCTTACGGCAGGAAAGCGGTGTTTGCTGATGTTCCGCACCAGTTGTGCAAATTTCATAAGATGAAAAATCTGAACCGCAGGATTTATCTGTATATCCAAAATCCGAAAATGCGAAAACGGATACTTTTCCTGGCAAGAGGGATTTCTGGAAATTCAACATATTTCGGGAGAAAACGAACCGCCAGAAAATTGATGGAAAT